>JAUHXX010000103.1 GCA_030426825.1 Bacteroidia bacterium
AGTTGTCTTGCGTTCTCAACTTTTTCATAGTGAGTTGCCTGATTGAAAGGTCCAGACTGCGTTGGTCCAAGAGCTGATAAAAATGGTACAGCATTTGAAAACTCTCGCACTTGAGGGGCTGCAGATAAATCTGAATAGAGCGAGTTGGCATCATTGTCAGGTACAGTACTTCCCATTACTGCAGTTGGTGCTCCTTCATAATTCACAGGAGACTCTTCACCTAAATCGGTAAATGCCAATACGTTTCTAGTATTCTCAACTTTGTTAATTCTGTTGGTTACCCAAACTTCTATTTTTGTGATTTGTACATCAGACTGTACCAAAGGCATGGTTTGCATTGCCTCATCATAATGCTCTCTATGATAATAATTTAAGAAGTAGTGCTTGTTGGCCTCATAGTTATCTGCTTTTACTTCAAACTCTTGAACTTGTGCTCCTCCTGAAACGTTAATTTCTTGTCTTTTACCTTTTTCCTGTGCTAGAATCAAATTAGTGGTAAAGCGTCCCCATCTTAGATCTGACCGTATACCGAACAAACTTTGAGACCCTTGAATTAAAGTTGTGTTTAATGGTAAACTAACATTCCCTGCTTCAATTTTTTGGATAATCTCATCTTCGTATCCAGTGTATTCAATTTTTACGTTGTTCTGGAAATTAAAGGTCGCCTCTGTATTTTGTGCAATAGTCAACTTTAATTTATCTCCAATTTGACCCACTAAATTTAGGTTAATTCGTTGTTGAAAATCAAAGGTTGTTACCCTTCTTTGTTTGATTGGTAGAACCGGATTGTCATACTTAGAAATATTAACTCCAAATGATAATTCAGCAGAACCTTGCGGACGAATGTTGATTTCGTCTCCACCAAAAATTACATCAAAAGCTTCGTTCTTAACACTTAAACCTGGTATTAGATTTTTACCGTGTTCTTGGTCGTTGGCTTGTTCGATTTTTTCCTGAAATCCGTTTTTTAGAGCTTGTTCTCTTTTATAGGCCATGTACTCTTCTAGAGTCATTGCCGTTGGATATCTGTATTGCACGCCGCCTATCATTTGATAGATTTCATACAATCCAGTTTCAGGATTATAAACTACAGTTGTATTTAAATTTGAAGGGTCTTGTAATCCGATACGCGGATCTGTTTTTTGGGTATAATCATAATAATCCTTGATGGGATATTTTAGCTTAGAAGTGTCGGTTTGTCCAAACGAACAATTCAACCAAATAAGCGTTAGTGTTATGAGTAGACCTTTATTCACAGAGTTTTACAATACTTTTAATGCCTCTTTAATTATTTCCTCTACAGATTGGTCATCAGAGAGGATTTTATTAATTGCTTTTTCGGCTCGTTTTTTATCAAAACCTAGAGCCAACAGAGCAGTTAACGCATCATTTTGATTCGTATTGTTTGAAGCGAAAATATTTTCTGATACAAAATCAGATTTCATCACCTTATCTTTCAGGTCGATAATGACTCTCTGTGCGGTTTTTGCCCCTATTCCTTTTATGCTTTGAATAACTCCGACCTCTTCGTTTACAATTGCAGAAGCAATTTCATCAGAGGTCATAGCTGACAACATCAATATGCCAGTATTCGCGCCAATACCTGATACAGAAATCAAGTGGTTGAACATGTCGCGTTCACTAGTTGAGTAAAAACCATACAATGTATGGGCATCTTCTCTAACTTGAAGCTGTGTGAATATTTTTATTGATTCATCCGGTCCGATTTTTGAAAAAGTATTCAAACTGATTTTTACAAAATATCCTACACCACCGCACTCAACAATAATGTGAGTTGGTGTTTTTTCTATTAATCTTCCGTTTAGGTGAGCAATCATCTTATTTTATTTGAGCGTCTACAACGGCAATTTTAACCATGTTTAAAATTTCTCTCACCGTACTTCCTAATTGTAAAACGTGAATAGACTTTTTCATTCCCACCAAAATTGGACCTATAGCATCTACATCATCACCCATTTCTTGAAGGAGTTTGTAAGCAATATTTCCAGATGCAAGATTTGGGAAGATTAAGGTATTAACACTTTTATTCGCAAGATCTGAAAAAGCAAATTTCTCCATTAATAGGTCGTTATTCAACGCAAAGTTTGCTTGAATTTCACCATCCACTATAAGGGTTGGGTAGCGTTCATTAATTATTTTCACCGCTTTAGACATTTTTTCAGAATCCTTTCCGGTGGCAGATCCAAAATTAGAATATGATAAAAGGGCAATTCTTGGATGAATATTTAATCTTCTTACTTTTTTTGCGACAAGATTAGTAATCTCTGCCAATTCTTCTGCGGTTGGATCTATGTTTACTGTCGTATCAGCTAGTACAAGCGGTCCTCTTTTTGTACTCATAATATACATTCCGGCCACTTTATCCACTCCTTCTTGAGTTCCAACCACATGCAAAGCCGGGCGAATTACATCTTTATAATTTCTAGTGATTCCCGAAATCATGCAATCAGCTTCACCTTTTTCAACCATCATAGAGCCAAAATAATTACGCTCGCGCATTAATTTTTCTGCTTCAAATAAGGTTACTCCTTTACGTTTTCTTTTCTCAAAAAACTCTAAGCCGTAGGCTTTACGCTTTGCTCTTTGCTCTTCATCCTTAGGGTCAATGATTTCTACATCTTCTAATTCGATTTCATTTTCTGCAATCAAATCAAGAATTTTAGCCTTTCTACCTAATAAAATTGGAATGGCATAACCTTCATCCTTTGCAAGTTGGGCAGCTTTCAGTATTTTATAATTATCTGCTTCAGCAAAAACAACTCGTTGTGGATTGTTAACTGCTTTAGTGGTAAGGGTATCCACCACTTTATTATCCAATCCTAATCTTTTCTTTAATTCGAATTCGTATTCGTCCCAATCTTCAATATTGAATTGAGCCACACCTGAATCCATGGCCGCCTTGGCTACCGCAGGAGAAACTGCAGTAATTAATCTTGGATCCATTGGTTTCGGAATGATTTGGTCTTTTCCGAATGAAATATTTTTTTCGTTATATGCTTCATTCACCTCTTCAGGTACTTGCTCTTTAGCTAAATTTGCAATCGCGTGAACTGCTGCTAATTTCATAGCTTCATTAATTGCAGTGGCACGTACATCTAATGCTCCTCTAAAAATAAAAGGGAAACCTAAAACATTGTTGACCTGATTAGGATGATCAGATCGACCGGTTGCCATGATGATATCCTTTCTAACTGAAGTAGCATCATCATAAGAAATTTCGGGTTCAGGATTTGCCAATGCGAAAACAATAGGGTTTTTAGGCATTGATTTGATCATGTCTTTTGAAATTAATCCTCCTTTAGATAACCCTAAAAACACATCTGCTTTTTTCATAGCATCCACCAGTTTCACGTCTTTTTTATGAACAGCAAAGAACTCTTTATGCTCATCCATATCCTTTCGGACAGCAGAAAGCAACCCTTTAGAATCATACATGAAGATATTTTCTTTTTTAGCCCCTAATGCCAAATAAAGTTTGCAACATGAAAAAGCAGCAGCTCCTGCTCCTACAACAACTATTTTTACTTTTTTAATATCCTTTTTAGCAAGTTCAAGAGCATTAATTAACGCCGCTGATGAAATTATTGCTGTTCCATGCTGATCATCATGCATGATAGGGATATCTAACTCTTCCTTCAATCTTCTTTCAATTTCAAAGGCCTCAGGAGCCTTAATATCCTCAAGATTAATTCCGCCGAAAGTTGGTGCTATGGCTTTCACCGTTTGTATAAACAAGTCAGGATCAGATGCATCTACTTCGATATCAAAAACGTCAATATCAGCAAATATCTTGAACAACAATCCCTTACCTTCCATCACTGGCTTAGAAGCTTCAGGTCCAATATCTCCCAGACCCAAAACTGCGGTACCGTTTGATATTACGGCAACCAGATTACCTTTAGCTGTATACTTATAAGCATTCGCTTTGTCTTCTGCAATTTCCAAACAAGGTTCAGCCACACCTGGTGAATACGCCAAAGTAAGGTCTCGTTGAGTACTATAAGGCTTGGTTGGAATCACCTCTATTTTACCTGGTCTACCATTTGCGTGATAATCTAGAGCGTATTGTTTCCTTATTTTTGCCATAAAGCTTGCGTTGAATTAAGCCGATAAAGATAAAAATTAAAGCTGAACTGACGGGAATTAATTATTTGTTTAATTTTAGACAAGACTTAAGGTCCGGGATGCTAAAATCTAAACGAAATATTGTAATACTATCTGGTGCTGGAATCAGTGCCGAGAGCGGGCTGGGAACATTTAGAGATGTTGGTGGCTTATGGGATCAATACGATATAAGTGAAGTTGCCACACCTGAAGCATGGGAAAAAAACCCTGAACTCGTATTAGACTTTTACAATTTAAGACGAAAACTCGTGCTAGAAGCGGAGCCAAATTTGGCGCATGAATGTCTTGTCCATCTTGAAAAACATTTCAATGTTAAAATAATCACCCAAAATATTGATGATTTGCATGAGCGCAGCGGCTCATCCGAAGTTTTACATCTGCATGGTGAAATAAGAAAAGCACAATGCAGTGCCAATGAAGATGAGGTTCTAGAACTGGCAGGCTCAGATTTAAAAATTGGTGAATTATCATCTAGCGGACATCAACTTAGACCACATGTCGTTTGGTTTGGAGAAGCTGTTCCAAGAATGTATGAAGCAGAAAAATATGTTGCGGATGCAGATATTTTTATCGTTGTGGGAACGTCTTTAAATGTTTATCCTGCGGCCAACTTAATCTATTCATGTAAAAAGAACTGTCAGAAATTTATCGTGGATGTAAATGAATTGACAAAAGTAAAGTTTAAGAATCTAACTCATCTTCAAGGGAAAGCCACTGAAAAATTACCAGAATTGGTGAATGCACTAATTCAGGATTCCAAGAGTTAAAAACAAAAAGCCTTCCCGTTTTTAACAGAAAGGCTTCTAGCTTTATATGATATTATCAATAAGATTATTTTCTTACAATTAGTTTTTTCGTTTCAATGGCTTTACCATTTTTTCTAATTGAATAGAAATAAACTCCATTCGTTAACCCCTCAATATTCACGTTATTTAATCCGTCAAATAACTGCTCAGTCATTACCGTTTCTCCAAGAATGTTATAAACCAATAAATCAACACTTGCACCGTTTGTAGTTAATTGAATATTAAAGTCAGTTGAAGCAGGGTTTGGATAAGTTGAAAAGTCAATCTCTTGCTCTTCTGCACTCAAGAAACAATCTTGAGAATCGAATCTAAATTTAATTTCGATAGAATCTTGCAACGAGCCTAACCCCGAATAGATATAGTACGTATAAATCACACAAGCTGGAACGTCACCAGGATAAACCTTTGGCTGAAAAAATGTACTGTCCCCTGCCGCGATCGAAAATCCAGTCGAAGGTCTCGAATATAACGTTTGATCATTTGCAGTGAAACATAATTCATCATCACATATCTGATCTTCCACAATTGAAGCATCATGAGCTTTTCGTTCCCTGGACCAAGAGCAATCTAAATCTCCTCCAGTAACATTAACAATGTGAAATTTGGAATCAGCGTACTCAACTGTCGAAGCACTATCCACAGTCAAGACAATTGGTTGCGCCAATGGCTGCCCTGTATTATAATCGTGGACCACAAAGTTTTGTCCATATGCAAAACCAGAGAAAAATATTGCTGCTACTGCGTATAATTGTTTCATAGTGTATCTGTCTTTAATTTCTAAATCTTATTTAAAGATACTAAAAAGTACGCAAAGATTATACCTTCTTAATAAACTTGAACAAATAGCTAATTTTTAGGAAACCAAGAATAGAGTTCAACTTAATGCTGGAAAAAGAAAGTTGTGACGTACATTTGGAAGAACTAAATTATTTAAAAAGAAAATCATGAAGAAAATTTTACAATCTTTAGGAGTTGCTGCTTTAATGACCGTTGCTGGTTCTGCAAATGCGCAATTGCCTGATTATGGTGTTTATCCTGGTGGATTAACATTAACTGATTACCCTGGTGGAACAACTTACGATATTGATGCAATCCTTGATTCAGGAAAACCAGTAATTTTGGACTTGTTCGCCGTTTGGTGCGGTCCTTGTTGGAATTATCATCAAGCTGGTACTCTAGAAGATGTTTATAATAATATAGGAGCCGGTGGAACAGATGAGGTATTTATAATAGCAGTTGATGCAGACCCTTCAACACCGGAGAACACATTAGACGGTGGTGGAAATTCAATAGGGGACTGGGTTACGGGAACAGATTATCCAGTTTGTAATGATGATGGTGTTGCGTCTCTAATGAATCTAGCTTATTACCCGACTTTATTACTTATATGTCCGGATAGAACTGTAACTGAGGTAGGACAGGCTTCTGCAGCTGGATGGGTGTCTGCTGTTAATGCTTGTGGCTCAACTGCATCAAACACAAATGATCCAAGAATCATTGACAACACTTCTGTTTCTGACATCACTTTATGTGGTGGTGGAACTGCTACAACTGATATTAAAGTTGCGGTTCAAAACTATTCAACTTCTGCAATTAACGGAACTTATACTATTGAAGCTTCATTAGGTGGCTCACCAATTGCTACAACTAACGCTACTTTAAACTTACAGCCTTATGCTGCAACTGAAGTAAATGTTGGTTCTGTAAATTTAGCTTTAGGAATGAATAACGTATTAGTTACTATTACAACTGCGAATGACGATTTAACTAATGATGATATTTCTGCACCTATCAACGTTGTTCAAGCAGTTGACGCTGGAGCTGGAGATTTAGATATCGAAGTAAAATTAGACAACTACGCATCTGAAGTAGGTGTTGCAGTTGCTTCTGGAAACCCGTATTTAACTGACGCTTCTGCTGCGTACAGTGCTGCAAATGGTGGTTCTTATACTGGATTAATTGATTTCGTTTCAATTGGAACTTGGACTGCTAATGGTTCAACTCAGCACGTATACGTACCAGGTTTAGCTACTGGATGCTACCACTTCATCATGTTTGATGATTATGGTGATGGAATGTTATCAGGATCAAGCCTTAAATTAATCTCTGATGATGGTACTACGAATACATTCGCAACTAACTACGGATCAATGGGAACATTTGCATTCGAAGTAACGGAAGCTGGTGACGGTGGATTTACAGGAGTTGAAGAAGCTATTGCAGTAACTTCAATCGAATTATTCCCTAACCCTGCTGTTGACATGACAAATGTTCAATTAAACTTAAGTGAAGTTTCTGTTGTAACAATTGAAATGTATAACGCTTTAGGACAAATTGTTTACACAAACAATTTAGGTGAAGTTAACGGATTCCAAAATGTTGAAGTTGCAACTGCTGATTTAGAAGGTGGAATGTACTTAATGAACATTAACGTTAATGGAAACATTATGACTAAAAGAGTTACTGTTGCTAAGTAATTAGTAAACAAAAAACTTGAAACCCGTTGCATTTATTTGCAACGGGTTTTTTTGTGAATAGCAATTAGATTGTATTGAAACACACAAGCCATAAAAATGAGGGATTCTAAGAAATCATGGAGACTTAGGAATCCAATGTAAAAGATCAGTTTCAATTTTCATAGGATGAAAAAAGAACTATCTTTATACTTATTACGTTTTGGTCTGCTTTTTGTAATTAGCACAATAAAATTAAATCATGAAAAAAATATTTTTACTAGCTCCTATAGCCGCATTAGCAATTTTGTCATTCACTTCAAATGGAGATGATGATAAAAAAGGAAAAAAATTACCTTCAGTAAACATTAAAGATATGGCAGGAAATGCTATCAATACAGCTGAAGTTTCTAATGATGGTAACCCGATTGTACTTTCGTTTTGGGCAACTTGGTGCAAACCGTGTAAACAAGAACTGAATACAATTGCAGAGGAATACGAAGATTGGCAAGAAGAGACTGGTGTAAAATTAGTAGCTGTTTCTGTTGATGATCAAAAGACAACAAAAATGGTTGAGCCATACGTGAATGCTACGGGTTGGGAATATGACATTTGGATGGATGTTAATGGAGACTTCAAAAGAGCTTTAGGAGTTAACTTTGTACCTCACACCTTTTTATTGGATGGTGAAGGCACGATTGTTTATTCACATAACAATTATGTACCTGGAGATGAACAAGAATTGTACGATCATATTTTAGAAGTTTCAGGAAAATAATCACCCTTTTACCCCAAAATCCAATTTAATTAGTCTAAATGAAGAAATTAATTCTTCCCTTATTGTTATTGAGTAGTACTTTAGGTTTTACTCAACAACTTGGGCCAAATGTTTCTGGTAATATTGAAACGACCTTTCAATACCTCAATGAAGATACCTTAATTGGGGCAGTTCAACCAGCTGAAAAAACTGTTCTAAATTCATACGCTTTGGTGAATTACAGCAACAAAGGATTTAGGGGTGGAGTTCGAATAGAATCATATTTACCACACATTTTAGGATATCCCGATAGATATTCAGGAACTGGATTGGGTTACAGATATGTGGGTTATTCACACGAAAAAATTGAGTTTACAGCTGGTAATTTCTATGATCAGTTTGGGTCTGGAATGATTTTCAGGTCTTACGAACAACGTCAGCTAGGAATTGACAATGCAATGGATGGACTGCAAGTGAAGTTAACACCTACTCCAGGTTTAACACTTAAAGCCGTTTACGGTAAAATGCGTTATGCTTTTAATAACCGAGTTGAAAACTCAGATGGTTTAGTGAGGGGATTTGATGGAGAAATTGACTTCGGTTCTTTTCTGGGTCTTTTAGATTCATCAAAATTCAAAATGACCATTGGAGGTAGTTTTGTATCTAAATTCCAAAATGCAAATCATCCCGATTATAACATGCCTAAAAACGTAGGTTCATATGGTGGACGTATAGATATGAAATATGGGAAGTTTTTCTTGGGCGGTGAGCATATAATAAAAGAAAATGACCCGTCTTTTGACAATGGATATATCTATAATAATGGACATGGAACATTCATAAATGCTGGATATTCAATGAAAGGATTTGGAGTTATCCTTCAAGCGAAATCAATTGATAATATGAGTTATAGAGTCGATCCTGATGCAATTCTAACAGATTTACAAGTAAACTTTATGCCAGCGCTCACAAAAACACACACGTATAACTTAGCCGCCACCTTGTACCCTTATGCAACGCAACCCGTTGGTGAAGTTGCTTATCAGGCCGATTTATTCTATAAAATTCCGAAGAAAACGAAATTAGGAGGTAAATACGGAACCGATATTAGTGTGAATTTTGCCGTTGCTTACAGACCGGTGAGACACACTACTGGCTATAATTTACCAGGTGACTCAACACGTGTGACTTATAAAACGGGATTATTTGAAAAAAGTGATAGCCTTTATTACAAAGACTTCAACATTGAAATAAAACGAAAGTTGAACAAAAAATGGAAAATTGGCTTGAAGTATTTCCATTTTGAATTTAATAATGCTGTAAACGTGGTTACTAAAGATGCAACGGGGATTATTTATGCCGACATTGCTGTAGTAGATGTGCAATACAAAATCAATAGAAAACATTCTCTTCGTCTCGAATTACAAGGTCTTTGGACAAAACAAGATAAAGGAAACTGGGCAACTGCGCTTTTAGAGTATAATATTTCTCCAAGTTTCTTTTTTGCTGCAATGTATCAATACAATTACGGAAATCCAGTTGCTAACCAAAGAATTAGTTATCCTTTGGTATCTACTGGTTACATACTCGGGGCAAGTAGAATCATGGTATCCTATGGAAGACAACGAGAAGGGATTTTCTGTATTGGCGGTGTATGTAGACCTGTGCCTGCAACAAATGGGTTAACTGTTACGTTTACATCAAGCTTTTAAAACTTAGATTATGAAAAAGAATACACTGTTTATTTTCACGTTTTTAATCTTAATGAGTCAATTCAACACTTCATGTGATAAGGTATCCAACCCTATCAAACCTGAAATTACTGTTGATACCACTCTTTATCCTGGCAATTGGGCAGACTACGCTTTTCCAAGCTTTGATGAAAACACCAATACTGAAAGAAATATCATGTTAGAAGATTATACAGGGCACAGATGTCCAGCTTGCCCAAATGCCAATTGGCAAGCATATTATATTGAACAAGCTAATCCTTCTCGTGTCTTCGTTTCATCTGTTCATGCTGCTCCAACCGGATTGTCTAGTTTTCAAACATTAGCATCTGATTGTGGTGAAGCCAGTAACCCAAATGATCAATTTTGCACGGTTTTTTATTGTGATGAGGGTGAAGAATATGGCGCAACTTTTGGGGGAGCTGATGTAGGCTTTTTTGCTAATCCGCAGGGAAATATTAACCGCATTAACTTTACGGGAAATGATATGTTTACAACCGTATCAAATTGGCAAACAAGAGTTGATGGAATACTTGCCGATAACGATTTGAAAGTTAACATCCAAGCTAAAAGTAATTATTACACAGAAACGAATGGGTTTTATTTACATACCGAAGTTGAGTTTCTTGAGGACTTAAATGGCTCACAATATAACATGGTTGTGAATTTGATGGAAAACGAAGTAAAAGACTACCAAGATAGCTCAGGAGTTAAAGTATCAAAGTACAAACATCACAATATATTTAGAGGATGTATTGACGGTTTAGCGTGGGGAAGAACATTATCGGTTGATTACACCGCTGGAACGAAAAGTAGATTAGATTATTCTTATCAACTTCCTGACGGAATGACAAATGAAGATTATCATTTGCTAATCTATGTGTATGATGTTGATACCTATGAAGTACTGCAAGTAATCAAACACGA
>JAUHXX010000104.1 GCA_030426825.1 Bacteroidia bacterium
TGGATGCCATATATATATATATATATATATAAATATTAAAATTAAATGAAGCCATGAACAATGTTATGCTGCTTGATTTCAAGGTATAAATAATTCTTTTAAAGTTTTATACTGTTTTACGTTATATCGTTGGCAGACAACATCTACGTTTCCTTTTCGCCAGAAGTCATCTTCGCAAACAACTTTCATTTTGCCAGATTGTGCATATAGACCAAATTCTAACAATGAAATGGGTGATTTTGTGTTTGATGCAAAGTACATGATCACGATATCTGCCTGTTCTAAAGCGTTTAATTCCCAGCTCACCTGTTCATTGAATTGTGGATTTGATGCCTCTTGTTTCCAGCTGTTGTCCCAACTTTCTCTTCTCGGATTAAAGACATTGTAATTTTTATCTAGCTCCTTTTCACACTCGCTTTGCCAATCGATAGCCTTATCCATTTCAATTGATCCGGCTAAGAAAACTGAAGGTAATCTTCGGTCTCGTGTTTCAATATTTTCTGGTGCTTTGTAGGTCATTAATTTCGTTTCTCGTTCTTGATATCCTCCCCCTCAATCCCCCTCCAAAGGGGGAAGGCTAAATTATATCTTTCAATTTAATTTGTACTACTCCTGGTTCGTCAATGTCTCTGAAAGAATCAGTCGTGTAAATTGTTTCAAATGTTTTACTTAAATCTTCGAATCCCCTATTAAAGATTCCATGGCTGACTGCTAGGTATAATTTTCCTGCTCCCTTTGCTTTTAGCTCTTCTGCTAAGCCCATAAAGGTTCCGCCTCCATCACAGATGTCATCTACAATGATGCAATCTCTGCCTTCTAAATCATCAGCATACACTTTGAATGCTTTCAGTTTTCCGGTTTTTACATCTCTTTGTTTCGATCCTTCAACTACTTCTCTGCCTCCTAGATAAGTGGATACCTTGTATATCTTCTTCAATGCTCCACCATCCGGTGAAATCAGTAAAGTATCATCACTTAAATCTTTCAATACTTTTTCAATAAAAGTGTGATTCGGAATGATGGTGCATCTATCTAAAACTGCAGCTGTCACTTCAGAATGTGCGTCATAAACTGTCACCCAATTTACGCCTGCATTGTTCAGTAGATTTGCATAAACTTTCACGGACAATGGCTCGCCCGGAACCATCACTCTATCTTGTCTTGCAGCAGGGAAATAAGGAATAAATACATTGATAATCTCTACGCCCATTCTTTGTAGCGCATCAATTGCCAATAGCATCAATCCAACATCTTCGAAAGAATTTAATCGGTGGGTAATCGTCACCTCATCTTCATCAGACAATTCTGTTTTGATTTTAATATGTGGTTCTCCGCCTTTAAAAAGGAAACTTTCAAACTCAATTGAATTGGGTCCTACAGGTTCGAAGTTTGGTGTTAAGTTTAAAATCATTTGCGTTGTTTTTACACAAACATACAATCTTTTATTTCTTGAAGCAAGTATTTTGCGTAATTTTTACACATACTTAATTTCAAAATGAAAGCCATCTTTCACTAAAGCATTGTATTTCTGTTTGTTAAAGGTGAATAATTTGGCTGGACGTCCACTTCCAACTTTCTTCATTTTATTAGTTTCTTGGAGGATATCAAAGCTCAACATCTTCTTTCTGAAGTTTCTTCTGTCGATTTCTTTTCCCAAAATGGTGGTATATAAATGTTCTAAATCAGAGAAAGGGAATTCTTTATCAAGCAGGTCAAAACCGATTGGCTGATAAGTTAATTTACCTTTTAATCGTTCTATACCTACTTTCACAATCTTGTTATGATCATAAGCAAGTTTCGGAATTTTTGTGATTGGAAACCACTGTGCATCTTCGGCATCAGTATCTGCCTTTAGGGTCCATTTTGTTGGATTGACCAAAGCAAAATAAGCCACGGATACAGTATGATTACGTGTATCTCTTTTGACATCATCTCCAAACGTATAAAGCTGTTCAAGATAGTTGACTTTGATTCCGGCTTCTTCATGTAATTCTCTTTCTACGGCTTGCGTTAAGGATTCATTATTCAGGACAAATCCCCCAGGCAAAGACCATAAGCCTTTAGCAATTCCAAATCTTTGCTTGATCAATAAAACGTAAAGTTGATTGTTCTGATATCCAAAGACCACTGCGTCAACGGCTAATTTGATGTTTTGTGTTTTACCCATAATTTAATATGCGTAATATAGACACAAATTTTTTATCATCCCACTCTAATATTAAAATTTACAGTTGTAACCTATCTAAACCTTTTAGGTTATAGGAGAGCAAAGATTCAAAAACCAAAGTGATGAGAAATTTATTAAGCCTAATGGCATTATGCCTCCTGTATTCGAGTAGTTATGCCAGCAAAATTGATGGGTCAACCGAAACATCAAAAACTAAAACATTATTCCATTGTGGAGAAGGAAGCGAGTCGGGATTTAACGGATGGTATGTTAAAGGGCTTAGTCCCGATTCTCACGTTTATTTTGAGCAAAAGCATCTTGAGATATTCAGTCATCAGTCAGGAAATTGTTCGCTGGAACTTACAAAGAAGATTGATGATATGGTAGGATTTAATGACATCAATGTTTCATTTGATTTGGAAGAACTAGCCAATTGCCAAATTAACTATGCAACTGCATATTTGTCTGCTGATGGTAAAAATTGGAAAGCCATTCAAAACAATGCGCATAATGAAATGGTGAGTGGAAGAGTTGAAAAAATGAATTGTACTTATCTACGTTTAGTTGCCAACATTACTTTCTTTCAAGAGGGCAGAATGAGCGTCAATAGAGCATTCATAACAGGAGCGTATACTAAAAATCACGAATCACCAATCGCGGCCATTAGCGCTGGTCCTGCCGCGGTACAAGTGAAAGAAATGTTTTTAGTTTTTGATTTCGAGAATAAAATCAACATTGAAACGCAAAATGAAGAGCCCTATGAATTTATAGTCACCAATATGGCTGGTCAAGTTCTGCAAAGAGAGCAATCAGTTGGAAGCACTCGTTTTGAAACTGAGTTATCAAAAGGAATATACCTTGTCAGCATTATTCAAAACAATCAGTTAATTACAACAAAAAAAGTAGTGCGTTAATGCACTACTTTTTAAACTAAATTATTTTATATCAATTCCTAAAACAACCTTTTGAAGGCTTCATATTCAGCGTCATAAGTTTTAGTGCCTTTGCAACCCGATTCTGTTGCCCAAGTATGATAGTTTTCGATTCTATTGTCAGGAGAAGGATGTGTGCTCATAAACTCAGGTGGAGTTTGAGATCCTGAAGCTGCAATTTTCTCAAAGAATCCTGCCCCGCCATCAGCCGGCCAATCAGTTTCACATAAGTAAGCTACCGATTTTCTGTCCGCCTCTGTTTCGTGAGTTCTTGAAAATTTCAATCCAATTAAGCCACCGGTTATTTGCCCTAAAGCTGATGAATCTCCCAGAACAGCGCTCAATAATATTTGAACACCCATTGACTTTTGCATTTGACGAATTGAATGTCTTAAATCTGCATGCGCCATTTCATGCCCCATTACACCTGCCAACTCAGCTTCGGTATCTAGATACTTAATAATACCTGTATAAAAATAGATATATCCACCCGGGGTACAGAAAGCATTCAAGGTTTCATCATCTTGAATGATTCTAATTCTCCAAGCAAAATCATCTTTATGTTCAACTTTACCAGTTGCTAATACTTTATCTCTAATAGCGTAGATGTATTTGTAAGCCGCCACATTACTGGCAGAATCCAAAATTGGATACTCAGCTGGATTGCTTTCAATTTCATGCGCAACTTGCGCACCTAACTCCATATCTTTAGATACTGGAAACAACTGCATACCGGCATCCGGCTCATCACTCCCATTTTTCCCAAGTCCACATCCTACTAGAATAAAACCAGAAACTACTACAGGTAAAATAAATTTTCTCATTTGTTAAGTATTTAGGCTGCAAAAATATTCAGAAAGTTCTGATAGATGCAAACGAATCGTTCGAATAATTCATTTAATCGATAATCAGCCAATTAGAGCAGATGGTTAGAAAAGATCCGTCTTTTCAGTTTTTACCGTGCGATAATAGTCAAAACTGACTACGGGTTCACCATTTTTCTCGGTGATTTTTATCTCATAATCAAAAGATTCGTCCTCATTATCTCGATCAGGATTGACCCCGAATCCAACCGTATAAACAGAATCTAAGTACATTTTAGTGTTTTGATCCACAAAATGAAATCCTGCAATTTCAGATTCATCTAAATCCTCTGTTTCTTGAAATTCTTTACCGAAGTAAAACATTATTTCATCATCTTTTTCGAGGTCAAAATACTCCTCATAAGATGATTTACTCTTAACAAAGTAGGAATAACAATCACTAGCACCTTGTACCAATATGATTACTGCGTAATTCGACTTATTTATAATATTAAATCCATCAGCCCCATCCTTGTTGTATAATGGGTAAAAGAATTCACCAAACGGTTCTGATATAGCTTCTTCAGATTCTTTATCGTACCAATCGTCCAAAGCACTTACCTGTTTGTTACTGATATTTTCATGCTCTTCAACATAATCTATTATCGTAGCCAAATTTGCATCCCAATTGTACTCAGTTAGGTAGTCTTCAGACCCAAAATCTGAATCACTGTAATCTGGAAAATCAAAACTATCATAGTCGTAACTACTTTCAGTATTATGCTTCACGACTTTAAAGATTAAAGCAAATACAGCAAAACCAATTGCTATAAAATGAAAAGGAGAAACTTTTTTACGAGATGCAGTTTTAGTTGGTATTCTAGTTTTAGGCTTTTTTGGTACCGCTTGTCTGGGCTCTGATGCTGGCTTTGATTTTTGGGTTTTGTTTTGTTGCCCAGTTGATTTAGTTGCCTTTTTTACCGGAACATCTTGTACAATCTTAATTTCTGGAGTGTCAATCTTCTTCTGAATTTCCAAATTATGAAGTCTCACAATTTGATCCGAGAAGTCATTTTTTAAGAATCCTTCACTTAGAACTCTATTCAAAGAGTTAAAAACATTTGATCTCGAAATATGATGCTCTTTTTTTAAAGCGTCCATGAATTTTTTAAACTCAATTGTTCCCAAAAAAGTAAACTTTGAAATATCCGCCAATTGACCTGACTGCTCTATAGTTTTCAAATCTTGTTCAAGTTCAATCAATTTTGTTTTGATTAATTGATCAAGACTATACTGCACGTGACGCATCAGTAAAGGCGTCATATTCAATAGAAAATTTAGTCTATTGAACTGTCTTTCATTAATAGCTTGTTCAACATCATTCAAATAATTGGGCTCTAAATAATCTGCTAAAAAATTTGAAAAACGTGCGAAATTGAAAGCCTTGGTTACTTTATTTGGGATTTCTGAATTTAATTCAGGATTGATTTTATTGGTTTCAAGATAAAACTCTAATCCAGGAATATCATGCACCCATTGACAAAAAGTCAAGGTATCAGAACTATTCGCCTTCCATAAAAAGTCATTTGCTTGTTTAAGAGTGATGTTCTTATTATCAATTTCATACAACACAATATCATCTGAAGCATAGAGCTTTTTTAAAGCGGACTGAATGTCCCGTGTTGAGAAAATATCAAGTCTATCGATATTTACATCACACAATTCAGCTAACCTGTATATGGATACATATTGCATTGAATGAAGATACTCATTTTGGTGTCAATAAACCTAGAAATACCAGCTATTTGCTACACTTAAATAAACAACCGTAAAGCCTACAGTCATTCCTAAAACTGTTTCTTTCAAATTGTGAGCGCCTAGAAACATTCGTGATGCCCCAACAAATCCTCCTAATAAGATGAGTAATAATACAATGTAGAGGTTACTTTCAATTTGAGATTGATTATAAGCCAACACTAATCCGGCTATTCCAAATATTGCAGCTGAATGTAGACTTAATTTGATGTAAAAATTTAAAATGAATGAAACGATAAACGTAAGGATAATGCCAAATAAAAAACTCATCATGGCAGGATGCTGCAATTCATCTTGCAGTCTGAACCGAAGAAACAAATAAGCCAAAACATAATAAAAGGTGACTAAAATAAAAGGGTAAATGCGCTCTTCCTTTTTTTCAAGTTCCAAGCTTTTTATCATTTTGTTCCAATACATAATGAGCATGCTTAGAGCTGGCGCAGCAAAAGTTAAAATGCCTAATATGATAAATAAGTCTTGTTTAACCGGACCTGGAAAAAAATAGATGGCATCATAGATATACAAACTATTCGGTAGGGTTGGAGCTTGAAATAAAATGAACAAGCCCAGCATAGGAATGATAAAAGGATGGAACAAATAAGAGATTCCTGTAAAGAACAGTTTCATAGCTCGGTTTAAAGTTCTTTTCTTAATCGAGCGACTGGAATATTCAACTGTTCGCGGTATTTTGCTACTGTTCTTCGAGCAATATTGTAGCCTTTTTCTTTTAGGAGGTCTGTCAATTTTTGATCTGTCAAAGGTTTTCTCTTCTCTTCAGCGTCAATGGCGTCTTCTAAGATTTTCTTCACTTCTCTTGTTGAAACCTCTTCACCAGATGAAGTAGATAAGGATTCAGAAAAGAAATACTTCAAAGACATTATACCGTAGGGAGTTTGAATGTACTTACTGTTAGCTACCCTTGAAATAGTTGAAATATCCATCTCTACAATGTCAGCAATATCTTTAAGGATCATTGGACGTAAATTGGTTTCGTCACCCGTTCTAAAATATTCTTCTTGATATTCTAAAATTGCTTTCATGGTGAACATCAAGGTTTGCTGTCGTTGATAAATGGCATCAATAAACCATTTTGCTGAGTCTAGTTTTTGCTTGACGAAAGTCAAAGCCTCTTTATCAGATTTAGAACTTTTTGCACCATCCGCATAGTTGCGCAACATGGTTTCATAGGATTTGCTGACCTTGAGTTTTGGTGCGTTTCTACTGTTTAATGACAGGTTTAACTCCCCTTCATCTTCAGTTAGAATAAAGTCTGGAATAATTTGTTGAATGTTTTTAGAATTGGTAGATTCTTTCAACGAATTTCCTGGTTTCGGATTCAGCTTAACGATTTCTTCAATTGCTTCTTTTAGATCATCATCAGATATTTCAAATTTAGATTTGATTTTGTCAAAGTGCTTTTTAGAAAACTCTTCAAAACTCTTTTCAACAATTTTTTTGGCAGTGTAGATGGCAATATCACCATGATGTCTACGCTCTAATTGCAACAATAAACATTCTCTTAAGTCTCTAGCACCAACCCCTGCAGGTTCAAAATCTTGGACGAGAAAAAGAACATCTTCAACCTCTTCTTCGGTAGCCATTACATTTGCAGTAAATGCTAAATCATCAACAATTGCTTCGATTTCTCTACGCAAATATCCATCATCATCAATATTCCCTATAATGTTGTCGGCAATTGCCCGCTCTTTATCGGTCATTTTTCTAAGACCCAATTGCGACTTTAAAATATCGTGAAAAGATGTGCCACCAGATATGGGAACAGATTTTTCATCATCATCAGCACTGTGATTAGAAACAGAAGTTTTGTATTGCGGTAAATCATCATCTAAATAATCGTTGATGTCAAAATCTTCTTGTGCTTCAGATACTTCTCCTTCATCAGCATAATCATCTTCATATTCGTCACGTTCTTCAGCTCCCTCTTCTAAAGCAGGGTTTTCTTCAATTTCTTCTTTAATTCTTGCTTCAAGTTCCATAGTAGGAACTTGCAATAATTTCATTAATTGAATTTGCTGAGGAGATAACTTTTGAAGTAGTTTATGGCTTAGCGTCTGTTTTAACATGTGTATCTGTTCTTACTCAAATATACGAAAAATATGTCGTTGACTCCAGGATGGCATAAAATTTGTGCGAGATTAAATAGCAGTTTAATTCTTTTGATTAAACCTTTTGTAGATTCGTAGTCTAAGAATTTACAATTGTCCTCAAATGATTCGAACTAATTCATTCAAAAGCATCTGCATTCTTGCGGCTTTTATTATTCACTCAACAAGCTTATTCGCACAAGACGGAGCAACCGTTGTCACCCAAGATTTTGAATCGTGGTACACTATTGGGGCAAAATATAAAGCATCTAAAAAATGGGAGTTTGGAATTGAACAAGGCCTTAGATTGAGACAAAATTCATCTATCACAGATCAAGTTTTAACAGAACTTAATGTTGGGTGGAGTCCAATCCAATTAATAGAAATAGGTTTAGGAGCTCGCTACATCAATGATCGCGACAACAACAATAATTTAGACAATGATTTTAGATGGAATGCAGACTTAGCCTTAAAGCATAAAATTGATAGGCTCTCATTCAAATACCGCGTAAGATATCAAAACAAAAATGAAATCGGACTGACTTCAGATGAGGGTGATGAATCTAAAAACTATTTACGATTTAAGGTAGGCTTAAAGTACAATATAAAAAACTGGAAGTTTGACCCCAAACTATCTGCCGAAATTTTTAGGGACCTTACGAAGTACACTGGCTCTTTTGATAAGTTCAGATGGACAATTGGAACCGGTTATAACTTCAAGAAATTTGGAGAACTTGATATATACTTCCGAATGGAAAGAGATTTAGGGATCAGTTATCCAAAAACAACAAATATAGTTGGGCTACAATACAGCTTTACTTTCAAAAATAAGAAATAATGGGCAACAGGAACTTACTACTTTTTTGCGTACTTTCTATCACAGTTTGCAGCTGCTACAAAGAAACATTTGTGGAATCCGGAGATGGTTTGGAAGACTGGAGTCTTAGTACCCATTCATCTTATGCAAACCCCGATTATTCAACCGTTTTCCCACAAGACAAAGTCAATCGTTTTGACATTACCATTTCAGCATCTGATTGGAAAAATATGCAGAGTGATTTGGAAGATTTATATGGCAGCAGTGGATCAACTTCTACAGGTCCGGGTGGTGGTGGTCCTGGAGGTGCAGGAGGTGGAGACTCATTTTCAGATGAAACCCCACTTTATATACCATGTTCAATAGAGTTTAATGACTTAGAATGGTATTATGTTGGCATTCGCTATAAAGGAAACTCGAGCCTTAGTGCTTATAGTTCAGGCGTGAACAAACTTCCCTTTCGTATTGAGTTTGATCAATTCTCTAACGATTATCCGCAGATAACAGGTCAAACATTCTACGGATTCCCAGCACTTTCTATGAGCAGCAACTACAATGATCAATCATTCTTAAGAGAAAAGGTGGCATGCGATATGTTTAGGGAGTTTGGAGTACCTGCTCCAGAAACTGCTTTCTATGAAATGTGGCTAGATTATGGTGACGGTCCAGTTTATTTTGGATTGTATACAGCAGTAGAAGTGGCATTTGAAACTACGCTCGAACATCAGTTTGGGACTAATACTGGAAATTGTTACAAACCTGATGGTGACGGAGCAGCATGGGCGACTTCTGGGTTCTCCTTGACAGACTTCGAAAACAAAACTACTGGGGGTACAGGAGAAGACGATATTCAAGAAATGTACGAAATACTTCATGCCGAAACGCGAACGAGCAATCCATCAATGTGGAGATCGAATCTCGAATCGGTTTTTGATGTGGATGGTTTCTTAAAATGGTTGGCAGTAAACACTACAATTCAGAATTGGGACACCTATGGAATTATGACCCACAATTATTACTTGTATCATGACCCATCTGATGATTTAATTAAATGGATTCCATGGGATAATAACGAGGCATTTGATGAAGGTAAACAGGGCGGAGCACTCTCTTTTGAATTCTCTGAAATAAACGCTGACGATTGGCCATTAATTGGCTATATTACTGCAGATACTGTTTATGAAAACAGCTTTAAACAGCATATCAACAACTTCATTTCAGGGATTTTTGACCCAACGGCAGCTCAAAATCGATACGCTTATTGGCAAAGTATAATTGAAACTTCTGTCAACACAGAAACTTCTGATTATAGCTTCTTGACAGGTAGTTCTGACTTCTATGAGGCAATTGCAGAATTAGATGCTCATGTTTCAAACCGGTATACTGCTGCCTATAATTATGCAAATTAAGATTATTTTTTAGTCATTGAATTGACAATTTTTTAATCTGTTTTCTTATGTTTGTGATGTGGATAATAGAATCTATCAAATAGCATTAAGCGCCTTGCCAGGAATTGGCCCGGCTAATTCTAAATTGTTGTTACAAACTATTGGGGATTTAGAAGGTGTATTTAAAGAATCCACTAAAAATTTAGAAAAAATTGAAGGATTCAAACCGGGATTGTTGTCAAATATCAATCGGGATAAAACGTTAATCAGAGCGGAGCAAGAGCTTGAATTCATAGAGCAAAACCAGGTTCAATTGTATTATTTCGAAGATGTTAATTTCCCGAAAATTCTGAATAATTGTGAGGATGCTCCAATAGTGCTATACGCGCTTGGCAAAGTCAATTTTAATCAAAAAAACATCTCAATAGTTGGCACAAGAAAATCAACTTCATATGGCAAAAAAATGTGTGAAGTATTGGTCAAGGACTTAGCCTCAAATGATGTTCAGATTATCAGTGGCTTAGCACACGGAATTGATAAAGTTGCGCATGAAGCAGCCATTAGAAATAACCTTCCAACAATCGGTGTGTTAGGTCATGGACTGGATAGTATGTATCCTGCCGCTCACCGACCTTTGGCAAAAAGGATGTTAGAAAATGGAGGCTTAGTGACAGAATTCATGTCAGGTGTACCTGGTGACCCTGGAAATTTCCCAAAAAGAAATAGAATTGTAGCTGGATTAAGTCTTGCTACTGTGGTGG
>JAUHXX010000105.1 GCA_030426825.1 Bacteroidia bacterium
TTGGGCCGCAGCAGCACATTTATCGACCGGAATGCAATGAAGGTTGAGCTACTGCGGAGCATATAAGATTTACGGAGGGGATTTAACTCTCAGCCGAGAACAAATACTTATTCGGTGAAGTATACTTTTCTTTCACCGCGTACATCACAATACCGGCTGTGTTTTTCACGCCTAGTTTGGCCATGATATTTTTGCGGTGTGTGTTCACCGTATGTTTGCTTAAAAAGAGCTTTTCTGAGATGGTGGCATTGGTCATGCCTTCTGCAATCATAGTAATGATTTCTTGCTCGCGTTCGGATAACATCACCGGATCACAAGTAAAATCTACCTCATCTATTGCATCTACATTGATGCCCTCTGATCGGATGGTTTCTAAAATAGTTCCGCAAAAGAAATTGTTGTTTCTAGATGATTCAATTACCGCATTCTTAATCTCTTCAAGACTGCAATCTTTTTTGATATAAGAGGTAACTCCACTTTTAATGGCATGCACAAGAGTTTGTGCTGTTTGTAGCGGCGTAATCCCAACAAATTTAACGTCTTCTGAAATGGCTTTCGCCGCGGGAACAACATCTATGTTAAAACCTTCTGATGTGTAATCAATCAAAACCACATTGGGCTGAAAAGATTTGATTTGACTGAGCAATTCGTCTGCATTATTGGCCTCACCAATAATTTGGAATTCAGTGTCCTTAAAAACTGTTCGAAGTCCTATTCGGATCAATTCATTGCTATCTGCCAGAATTACTGAAATCACTTATTTAGAATGGTTTTAAATAATGTAACAAATATACAAAGCTTGAAGCATTATTAGATAATAATCCCACTTGAATTAGAAAATAAATTTCTAACCCGCTAAACTATAACAACTTAAGAATAAAGTTTAAGTAAACTTAGAATTTGAAGTTCACGGCCAAAGATGGCATCACTGGTAATTGAAATACCTTTTCGTTCGTTACTCTGTTCACATAGAAGATGTTATTTCTACTGTACACATTGGTAACACCAGCAATCAATTCTAATTTCATGAATTCTTTTTTCTCGAAAGAAACTGTCTTCTTCACATTGATATCTAAACGGTGATAAGTAGGCAAACGTCCTGTATTGATATCTTCATAAACGAAGGTTAAATCTTCACCATTTCCTGTTACGTAATCGCCATCAACAGCATTAATGTCTGGCGCTTCAAATACTCCTGTAGTTTGTTTGAATGGTAATCCTGTTCCTAAGTTCCAACGTCCAGTTGCTTCCCAGCTATCGTTCTTACCAAATGTATAAGTCGCAATAAAGTTGATGTTATGTCTTCTGTCAAATACTGGCGCGTACTCTACAAAAACATCCCATCTTGTTACTTTACCTAGTGAATAAGCTCCCCATAAATACAATTTCTTAGTAGTATAAGTCAATACAATGTCACCACCCCAAGCAATTCCGTTCTCAACAATGAAATCCTTTTTGAACTCATCTGCAACCTGATTGTTTTCTGCAACATCATCAAAAATCTTATTTCTATTAACGTTCGTCATCTGATTGAAATACTTGTAATATCCTTCAATGTTTAATTTCAATGTTTTTGATAAATCAACCTCAAATCCACCTACACCATGCCATGCCTTCTGCAAACCATTCACAATGTCAATTTCTGTTCCATCATTCTTTGTGAATTTAGAAGGTAAGTTATCTGGAGCCGTGATGAATCCGTAAAATAAGTTCACAACGTCTTGATCTGAAGTTGTTGAAGTAAAGTTTTGTGTGTAATACCCTCCAGCCATTTTAAACCTGAACACCTCATTGATGTTATACTTCGCGCTCAATCTAGGTTCAGCTGTCACTTGACCAACTGACGAATAGGCTTGCACTCTGAAACTTGGTTCTAAAATTAATTTCTTGTTTTTACTTACTGCTCGATAGCTAATATAAGCCCCTGCTTCAATGGTATTGTTATCTAACGAGATTGGTTTATTTGCCTCATTAAAGGTGTTGAACTCAGTTCTGAAGTAGTTGAATCCAAATCCATAATCTAACTTCGTTTTATTAGGCAAGTAATACGTAAAATCAAATGCCAGCTCACCACCAAAAATACCTGAAGTACGATCTTCTAAACCTTCTTCTTGCAAAGCAATGTCATACTTTGAAAAGTTCAATCTACCTTTCATGAATAACTCTGAACTAGATGGTACCATGATAAAGTTTGCACCACCACCAAAACTTTGCCAGTTTAAATCAGAAACGGCTTGATACTGTACTTGATCATTGAATGAAAATCCAAAAACAGAAAACTTATTGGCTCCAACTCCGGCAACACTCACCTTACCGTATAAATCCCAAAAATTAAATGGTAATCCTTGTGTCACGCCATTCTCATCTTGATTGATGTAAGGATACAATGTTTTAGATGTTTGCTCTAACAATGACGCTTTACCTGATAATACAAATGAGATATTGTCCTTTTTAGAAATCGGTCCTTCTAACAATAAGTTAGAAGTAAAAGGAGAGATTCCAACAGCTCCTGAAAATCGTTTCGTGTTACCATCTCTGTAAGTGATGTCCATTACAGAAGATATTCTACCACCAAACTTGGCATTGAATCCTCCGGTATAGATATCAGCAGATTTAATCAAATCTGTTTCAAATACTGAGAAAAACCCAATTGAGTGAAAGGGATTGTAAATGGTCATCCCATCCAACAAAATTTTATTTTGGATAGGTGTACCACCTCTTACGTAAACTTGTCCTCCTTGGTCTCCGGTAGATACAACACCAGGAACGGTTTGGAAATATCCAGCAATATCAGAGACACCACCTGTAACGGGTACTCTTAAAATGTCCTTTTTATCAATTTTGTGAACAGATGTTCCCGGATCAATTTTTTTGTCTTTATCCTTAAAATCAATCACGACAGGACCTAAGGTTTTCCCTTTTTCTAATTCAGTGTTGACTTCAGTAATTCCACCAGCCTTCACAACAATTTTTTCAGAATACTCGGTAAACTGTGAAGCCGTGATTCTAATGGTATACTCACCTGGCGGCACTCCTGGTATGGAAAACAAACCGTCAACATCTGTATTGGCGAATTTATCGGTTCCCATGATCAGTACTTTAGCGAATGGAACGCCGTTACCATCTTCATTACTTTTAACAGACCCTCTAACAGTTCCGTTTTGAGCAAAAACAACTGATGTCATGATGGTTAGCAGTACAACAAGTGAAAAATTACGAAGCATATTTGTCAAAATTTGTCCCAAAGATAGAATAAATAGAGCGATAACCTTAGCATTAGCTGCACTGCTTATTTAAATGTGCGTTTTCATAAATAAGCGGTAAACAATTAGAACTGAGGTGTCGATCTTTAAAGTGATAAATACAGAATGAATCCAATAATCCAAACTAAAATCCATTGCCCCAGCTTAAACAAGCGATTTGGTAAGTTTTTAGACATAATCAAAGCTATTAGCCATGCCAAACCCCAACCAAAAAGATACAGCATGATAAGTTGAATTAAAAACTTTTCATGAGGCACCCAATCTGTAAAATTTACAAGAAATAGGGCTACTGAAACAAAAAGCAAATCAAAAGACACCCAATGCCATCCTGCTCTAGTTTGCATCCATTTTTCTTGAAGCTTTGAACGATTCTCATTTTCGTCACTTGGCTCAAGCAATCTCAAATCTTTATCACCCCAGATTGTGTGAGCAATAAATGCAACAAAAACGAGAACATTGGCTATTAGTATTGTCCAGCTCATGATCAATGCAGCAACTTATAGATAAGCTCTCTCATCAGTTCAGCTTCCGGCGTACCACCTGTACCGACACCCTTTGCAAGCATATCGTACTCTCTTAAAATTGAGAAATTTCTTGAAATGACTTTTGCGGGATGTTTTCTTTTATGCAATAACAATTCTTTCGCTGGATAAGGATGAATTTTCAGGATTCTGGCCAATGCACCTGGATCATTCGTTTTGGCAAAATGCGTTTTAAATAGTCGTTGATACAAGCCGTACAACGAACCAAGAACAACAGTGATATGCGTTGCTTTTGGGTTCTCACCAAAATATTTGACAATGCGATTGGCCCGTACAATGTCTTTTTCAAGTACGGCATTCACCAATTCAAACACATTATAATCTTTAGAAATACCAATGTGTTTTTCAATATGTTTTTCATTGATTTGCTGACCTTGTTCAACAACTATGAATAGTTTTTCTAATTCATTTACAATACGCTCTAAATCGTTCCCCACGAACTCAGCAAGCAAGGCAACTGACTTATCGGTCATGTTATAGCCTTTTTTGCGAACGTAACTGTTAATCCAAGCAGGCAACTTGTAATCTTTAACGCCTTCTGATTCAAAAATCACTGCTTTTTTAGCAAGAATCTTGTAGATCCGCGATCGCTTGTCGAACTTTTTATACTTATGCGCAATGATGAGAATCGTTGAGCTAGAAGGAGAATCAAAATACTGTTCAAACTTTTCCCACTGAGCAGCTTTTTTATATTCTTGAGCCTCTTTTAATACCACCACATTGTATTCGCTCATCATGGGTAAACGTGTAGCGGCATCAATCACATTTATAGGCGGCGTATCCTTGGCATACAAAACGGTCTGATTAAAATCACGTTCTGACTCTTCTAGAATGGTATGTGTTGCTTGATGAACTAAGGCATCAATGTAATAAGGTTCTGTTCCATGAAATAAATAAATGGATTTGAAATTTCTTTCTTTAAACTGTTTTTGAACCTCTTCGAATGTCACAACTCTAAGTTACTTCTTTCTGAAAAATATTCTAATTGGAACACCCTCAAAATTGAATTCTTCTCTGATTTTATTCTCTAAAAATCGTTTATAAGGATCTCTGATGTATTGCGGTAAATTACAGAAAAAAGCAAATGACGGCGAGTGCGTTGGCAACATGGTAACGAACTTAATTTTGATATACTTGCCTTTATATGCCGGTGGCGGATTTCGTTCGATCACATCTTGCACAAAATCATTCAACTTAGAAGTCGGAATCTTTTGAACTCTGTTTTCATACACTTCCATGGCTTTTTCTAAGCCCTTATGCAAACGTTGCTTTGTAAGTGTTGAAGTAAAAATGATCGGCACATCATTAAATGGTGCTAATTGAGCTCTGATTTTATCTTCATACTCTTTGGCTTTCATGGTGTCTTTCTCAATCAAATCCCATTTATTGATCAATACCACTACTCCTTTTTTATTCTTCTCAATTACATAATAAATGTGCAAGTCTTGCTTCTGAATGCCTTCTTCAGCATCCACCATAAAAATACAGACATCTGAATTTTCAATTGATCTTATCGAACGGATAACAGAGTAAAACTCCAAGTCTTCGTGAACTTTAGCTTTTTTACGAATTCCAGCTGTATCAATCAATTTGAAGTCAAATCCAAATAACTGATAACGCGTATCTATTGAATCTCTCGTAGTACCAGATATTGGCGTAACGATATTTCTTTCTTCGCCAGTAATGGCATTGATGAAAGATGATTTACCCACATTGGGTTTACCAACAACGGCAATTTTTGGAACTGCAGAATCATCTTCTGGGGCACCTTCTGGTGTGAATTCCTTGATCATCACATCTAACAACTCACCAGTTCCAGATCCGTTAACCGCAGAAATATTGAATAATTCTCCCAAGCCAAATTGATAAAATTCAGCTGAATCTAATTGACGATTTGTATTGTCTACCTTATTAGCGCAAATGTAAATGGGCTTTTTGGTACGTCTCAACAATTTCGCAACTTCTTCATCCAAATCCGTCACCCCTACCATCACATCTACCACGAACAAAATCACATTGGCTTCTTCAATTGCAATTTCAACTTGCTTGCGAATTTCTTCTTCAAAGATATCTTCAGATCCTTGAACATATCCACCTGTATCGATCACTGAGAATTCTACACCATTCCATTCAGAAAGTCCGTAAATTCTATCTCGTGTTACACCACTTTGCTCCTCTACAATTGCCGACCTTGACTTTGTAAGCCTATTGAACAAGGTTGATTTACCCACATTCGGTCTCCCTACTATTGCAACTATGTTTGACATATTATTGTTTTTTAAACCCTAAAATGATCCTATCAAATTAGATTTAATATCCGTGTTTTTGTAATTTTTTATCATCCCCTCGCCAGTCTTTATCAACCTTTACGAAGAGTTCTAAATGGACATGCTTTTCAACGAATTTTTGAATATCCTTTCGGGCATCTATTCCAACATGTTTCAATTTATTTCCTTGATGACCGATTACAATTCCCTTTTGAGTATTTCGCTCCACATAAATGATTGCTCTGATCTTAATGATCTTGTCATCTTCAATGTACTCCTCTACTTCTACCTGACATGCATATGGAATTTCTTTTTTGTAATGCATAAAAATCTTCTCTCGAATCATTTCACTTACAAAAAATCGCATTGGTCTATCCGAGATCTCGTCTTTACCATAGTAAGGTGGACTCTCAGGAATAAGTTCAAGTATTCTTTTCTTGATCGGCTCTAAATTAAAGCCTTCTAAAGCAGAAATCGGTAAAATCTCGGCATTTGGCATTTCTTTCGCCCAATACTCAATGCGTTCTTCCATTCTAGCCTGATCGGCCTGATCAATTTTATTTACCAATAAGATAACTGGAATTGAAGTCTTTTTCAGTCGTTCGAAAGTGGCTTGGTGATTCATTTTAGTCTCGTAAATATCTGTCACGAATAAAATTACATCCCCATCTTTCATGGCAGCATTCACAAAACTCATCATGTTTTTATGCAAAGCATAATGCGGATCTAAAACGCCAGGAGTATCTGAAAAAACGATTTGATAATCATCATCATTTACGATTCCTAAAATCCTGTGTCTAGTTGTTTGCGCCTTAGATGTGATGATAGAAAATTTCTCTCCCATCATTTGATTCATCAAGGTTGATTTTCCAACATTTGGACTACCGATAATATTTACAAATCCCGACTTGTGTGCCATTATTTTGCAAAGCTAGTAAAATTAGACTGTGATACCTTCAAATCTTATCGAATGATTTCTATTTGAAGCGTTTAATAAAAAGCAGAATCCTTAACTTCGATTTTAAATAATTAAAGATGAGCACAACGAATAATGACAAACAGTTTATGCAAGCCGCTATTGACATGGCAAGCAAGGGTATGAATTCTAATGCGGGAGGCCCTTTTGGAGCTGTGGTTGTAAAGAATGGCGAAATTGTTGCAGCAGGGCATAATGAAGTGACTTCAACGAATGACCCTACTGCTCATGCTGAGGTTGTGGCCATTAGAAAAGCTTGTGAAAAATTAGGAACCTTTCAATTAGATGATTGTGAAATTTACACCTCTTGCGAACCTTGCCCTATGTGTTTAGGTGCCATTTATTGGGCGCGACCAAGTAAAGTTTATTACGCTTGTAATCAGCAAGACGCCGCCGATATTGACTTTGACGATCAATTCATTTATGATGAAATAGGCAATGGGATAGAAAATCGCAGTATTAAGTTTATCCCCTTGATGAGAAATGAGGCACTTCAGGTCTTTAAAGACTGGTCTGAAAAAATAGACAAAACTGAATATTAAGTCCTTGATTCTTAGCGGAACATTCTTATATTTAACTAAATCAAAATTACTAAAATGAAAACTCTACTCCTTGCGCTTATTGTGTTAAGCCCAATACTATCTATTAGTCAAGATGAATTTAAAGTTGGTGATAAAATTGAAGCGTTGTGGAAACATGGCTCTACTTGGTATAAAGGTACAATCGGTGAAATAAAAGATTCTCTGTATTTCATCAATTATAATGATGGTGATACCGAGTGGACAACAGCCAACTATATTAAGATGGAAGGTGATACAAAAATCTCTTGGCCAACGAATACTTGTGCGAACAAGGCGAGCTTATTCAAAGTTGGTGATCAGGTGGATGTAGAAGAAAGAGGAATTTGGTATGATGCAACAGTTTTAGATGTTAAAGACGGTCAGTACTACATTCATTATGATCGCTACTCTTCTAGTTACGATTGTGTAGTTAACAACGATCGTATTAGAAAATGGACAGGAAAAAAAGCAAGTCCGAGTACATCAGGGAGTTCAAGTTCTTCAGGTTCTTCAGGAACAGCATCAAGAGAAATTTCTTTAGAAAATGCTTGTCAATATGATGTAACCATGTATGTTGATGATGAAGAATATTTCTTAAGAAAAGGTCAATCAGTTGATGTGACAATTACAAAATCCGTAACCATTTACACGTACATTAACGGAAGAAAAGTATTGAAGGCCAATACTTGCGTGGACTGTGTTTTATGGAAATTTTTTAGTGAGTGTGATTAAAATATAAAAGATGAAAAAAGTAATACTCATCTTCTGCCTACTTATTGGCGGATTCAGTTTTGGACAAGAAATTAAATTAATCGCCGCTTATTTAAAAGGGGACGATATGGCAACGAGGTACGTTGCTGTAAAATCAGACAATAGTATTCATTGGTTTGCTCCTGGCAATGGGTGGAAAGCATCTTCGAATGAAGGATTACCATCAGGTTATCAGGTGAAATTTATAGATGCATATTCGTATACTGACGGCTCTACTCGATATGTCGTTGTTTTAGAAGACAACAGCATTTGGTGGTTTGCACCTGGAAATCCATGGAAAGAATCTTCTGTTGATGGATTACCTTCTGGTTATAAAGTAAAAGGATTTGAGGCTTATTCAAAAGATGATGGTACACGTTATGTGGCCTTGTTGAGCGATAATTCTATTTGGTGGTTTGCACCTGGGAATGCTTGGCAAAAATCTGATATGATTGGACTTTAATGGATAGTTATCTGATTGCCGTTGGCCTTTGGAACTTTATCGGCGCATTTTTTATGCTGACTTTCCTAAATGGGAAAATTGCTCAGCTGATTCTTGTCGATTGGACTAAAATTTTCAAGAAAAATTACGAAAACAGTTTCTTCGCTAAAATCTGGTTGGTATGGGCTGCCGGATTGAACATCTTTTTTGGCGCAATTAATATTCTTTGCACCAAATGGGCCATGCCTGATCTTAAAATATTCATTATTTATTTTGACCTTGTAGCTTATATCCTCTTTATAATAATGGGGATTTGGGGAGTTAAAACTAAAAATTGCGGAGTGGGTATCTATGTCGCCATGGCCATCTTTTTGTTCTGGATAATTTGGGGATGTGTTGCTTTGAATTAAAGAAATTGCACAAGATTAAAAGACTTTCTCGTGGCTTTTTAAAGCTCTTGAAATTCAATTCTAGGATAACCTTTTAATCCGGCGGAATTGTAAAATGAGGTAAAGTGAAGTTTATAATATATACCCTCGTGAGTTTGAACAATGTAAATCAGGTTAGGGTCTACTACATATGTTCCCGCTTCAAAATCAAACCATTTCCAATCATAGCCAATTACATTAATATTATTGGATAGCACTGTGTTTTGAGCATCTTCTAAATCGACTTCTTTAAAAGTTTTACCTTCAATGCGAGCAGCTGAAGTTCCCACTCGATTGAGTAAAACTCCTGTCACCAAATAAGGGGTTTCAGGATCGGTAAATAAATGGGTATACTGCGTAAACACTAAATCATATTCGGTGTCCTCAGGAGCAATTGAAACAATACCATCTTCAAAACTGAAATAGCTAAATTGATGCAACTCACCTGTTTCAATCTCAAGAATATTTGGGCTTAATGATGACAACGCTGCATATTGTATTTTAAATTTATTGCCGACAAACTCATCAATTTGAAATTTGAAATAGCCCTGATGTTGAGGCGTAGCATCATATCCACGATCAACTACATATACTTTATTGTCAATTTGCCAATTCCCTACGGCCGTTGAATCCAAATTTCCGCTATGTGCATCCCAATTCCAATCCAATCCAACATGACTCGTAATATCAGCAAAAGGCAAATCACTTCTGTGTACAGCCATTCCTTTAGAACCATTAATGATTATATTATTACCGTTTGATTCAAATCCCAAATCCCAGTCTGACTTTAAATTTGATGAGACTACTGTATTCGTTCCCAAATCAAAAAACAATTGATTGCCATAATCTTCGCCTATCTCAATTTCATTCACCATCTCGTCTCCAGGCGAATGTGGGGCAATAGCAATTTCTTCTTTTTCGCAGGATAATCCTACAAAAGCTAATAGGATTAACGATCCCTTATTTTTTAGACTTAATAGCATAGCTCAATTGATATTTTAATGAAAGAAATAAAGATGTTCCCCTCGCTGCGTTCAAGTTTCCTCCACCTGAATGGACACCGTTGGTAGACCCAACGACATTCACTTGTTTGACATTTAATATATTTTTGACTCCCGCAATGAGGTTTATTTTTTTATCCAGAAACGAGGCACTTATACTCGCATCCAGCATATGATAAGCGCTTTGTTTGTTGAGCACCAGCTCATCATTTTCGTTCAACCCATAAGTATTTAAAGCTCCGTTAAACTTATAAAAGCCGTTGAGTGAAATTCTGTTTTTAATAATTTCATAAGAGCCATTAAAAGCGATTTCGGGTGAAAACGAAAATGGGTCTATCTCTGTTTCACTAGAACTTAATCTATTGTACCTTCCTATTATTGTTCCACTGAACCCCAAATTGAGTCGTTTAGATTTAATATCGAATTTAAGCTGATTACCAATGGATTTGAACGTTCCGATATTCACATAGGTATAAGTGCTGTTATCTAGTAAACCAAGAGTAATGAGATTGTCGATA
>JAUHXX010000106.1 GCA_030426825.1 Bacteroidia bacterium
GGATGGGAAGGATTGGAGACCATATTCACCTGCCTCATTCCTATGCCCTCCTTTCCCAAGTTATACATCAGGACATAGTACCATTAGTGGAGGTTGCGCAGAAGCATTAAAGTTATGGACAGGAAGTGATGAATTTGGACATGAAGTTCAACTTGTACCAGGAATTTTAACTCATCCAAATGACTTAAGAGATACGGTAACTATTCATTTCCCAACTTTATCTGAGGCCGCAGAGATGGCCGGTCAATCTAGAGTTCTTGGTGGATATCATATTCAAGCTGACAATGTGGCTGGACTTCAACTCGGAAGAGATGTTGCCAACCACATCTACCACAATTTCTATTTGAAACATATTGGAGAAAAATAAAAAAGGGGGAAGTCAATTCGCTTCCCCCTTTTCATTTTCGTTAAATCAAATTTAAAATAGGTCATGCTCTAATTCTTCGAGAACACGAGCAGTGTCGTCTCCTGAAGCGTAAGAATTTTCAGTTTCGTTTTCGATTTCTTCATATTCTATTTCAACACGCTCTCCTTTAGAGGGCCGTAGAATATTAGTTTTGGATACGTTCAATCTAATTTCAGCTTTTACACTTTGATCATCATTTAAATATCCCTTGGCAAAGGGTGTGCCCACTACCTCCACCAAGGTTCCCTTAGTTAAGAAGTCTAGGATTCTCATGTTAGCACCATCTCTTTTCCAGATTGTGCAATTTACCCATGTTGTTTTAGTGCGTTGTTCACCTGTGCGTTTATCACGCCAGTTCTTGTTATGTGCAACAGGAAAATTTACGGCAATTACGCCTTTATCCATGTTTCTTACAATTGCGTCTTTTCCAATGTTTCCAATTAGTCGAGTTTCAAATACAGTAGCCATAAGTATGTGTTTTTCTTCATGTGTATAAAGCAAGTTAAGTCTTTTTTTTTACTTATCAAATTAAATATGAGTGTTTTAGAAGAAAATCTGAAGCTCCAGAAAATACGCGGTTTTGGGCTTTCACTTTAAGTAGTGTCCGCAGAAATCTACTTAATATAGGTCACAAAAGCATCAGCAAATCCATTTTCCTGAATCTCTTTTTGAAGAGTTTTCGCCTCTTTTTTAGACGCAAATGAACCCACATAATACTTGTATTTATATAGGCTAGTTGTTTCAACTTCTACTCGATTAACTGGTTTATCAAGCTTTTTAAATTGCGGTATGTCAAGATTCACTGGATCAATGGAAGCCATGATTTGAACGGTATAATAAGATTCTACTTCCTCTTCTTCAGAACTTACTGCAGATTCTGGTTCTAAGGTTGGCTCAACTGCGGGCGGAGGACTAAAATCAATGGATTTATAGGTCGATTGTAAATACTCTCTGGTGGCTCTAAAAATTGCAGAGGCTATAATTTCTTGCCCATAAATAGAATTTAAATAAGCCGCTTCATTAATATTGGTGATAAAACCACATTCTACAATCACCGTTGGAATTTTGGTAAATTTCAATATTTGCAATGAATGCCCTAAATCAGCAGATGTTTTAACTCCACGGCTCTTTCTTCCAGCTCTTTTTTTAAACTGTTGTTCGATTAATTTCGCCCAAGAAAATGATTGTTTTGAATCATAATTGTGGATTAATGTTTCAGTACCGTAAACTTCAGATCTTGGTGAACCATTAATATGAATACTCAACATTAAATCGAACTGACCTGAATTTGCTTGATCTACGCGTTGATCAAGTGTTGGATATGAATCATCCACACGGGTATATTCAATATTGACATTTGAAAGATAGGTCGTCAAATAATTACCGACCTTCATTGCAATTTCTAACGCTAGTACTTTTTCTTGCAAGCCTGAACTATTGTGAGGGAGATGACCAGGATCTTTGCCACCATGACCGGCATCAACCAATATGGATACCTGTGTCTTTTCAGCCAATACCGTCATTGAGCAGCACATTACCATCAAAAGCAATACCTTTTTCATGGTTCGAATCTATTAAGTTTGACGATTCAATTCAAGGCACAATACAAGAATTAATTCAAAACGAATTGTTCAAATTGTAGATGTAAAATGGATTATCTCTTAATTTTGAATCATGGAACGCCGGCAGAAATCAATCTATATAAAATCTTCAATTGCGAGAATTTATATCGTTTTGGGGATTTTATTTGTCTTGATATTCGTACTTGGCGCTATTATTTTGCAAGACTTTATTAATATTTTATATGCAGTAAGCAGCACTTTTTTAATCATTATTGGTGCCGTTGCGCTCAAAAGTCCATATGCCGATTTTGATGAAAATCAGCTTATAATTTACAATTTTGTGGGTAAAATCAGAATAAAATATACGTTTGACGACAAAAATGACATAAAAGTGAAAAATGACAAATTGTATTTTCAAGGTGAAAAAATGAAAATTTCAAAATCATTTGTCAACCCAGAAGAATGGAATCGGTTGATCCAATTTTATTCTGAGCCAGACTTTTTAATCAATGAATTGAAAGATTAAGTTTTAGAAAACTTTTCTCTCAAAATAGTTGATCCGCCGTCAACAACATCAAGAATGTACATTCCATTTTCTAAGTCGGCCACGCCAATTGTGTTTTGAAAAGGTCTTGTTAAGATTAATTGACCTGATAAATCGTAAATATTCAATACGGCCTCATCATTGAGGTCTTGTTGGAGTTTAATATTGATCTCTTCATTAACGGGATTTGGATAAATAAACCCTGAACTAGCTAAATCAGTTCCCTCTTCAATTCCTGTAATAGATGGTCCTAACTGGTAACGCCACATGGTTGTTTCACCTGTAATGGTACTTCCCATTCTGTAATATCCACCCATAAAATAGATGTAATTATCTATGACGAATTGGGTAGGCGCAAATCTAGATGTTCCTGGATGTGGAGGTAAGGCGGTCCAAGTATCTGAAACTGGATCGTACTCCCAAAATTCACCCGTAGGAAAAATATCGTGATTATCATCCGCACCACTTAGTGCGTATCCTTTACCATCATAACTGAATTGTGAGCCAGCCACTCTTGTTCCTAAAGTTGCGACTGCCGTCCAAGTATTAGTAGCAGGATCAAATCGATACCAAGAATCGGTGTGGCCGTTACCCACATAAATTTCTCCATCTAAAGCAAATTGATATGGATGATGCCTTGGTTCTGGAATATTGGTTCTTTGCGCCCAAGTTTGGCTCGCAATGTCATAGACCCACCAATCATCTAAATTACCAGCGGCCCCACCAGTACCCACATAAACCTTTCCATCTACCGCAACAAACGCAGGATGCACTCTGCCTGCACAGGGACAAGAAGGCAATTCTGTAAACACATTCGTTGCAGGATCCCATGTCCAAAGGTCATCCATTAAGGCTCCATTAGATGCCTGACCAAAGCCAAAATACAATTTACCGTCCCAGGTATCGCCAATTCCATAGCCTCTTGATGGCCCAGGATAATCTGGCAATGTTTGCCAAGAATCTGTAACTGGATCGTATTTATAAAATGCCTTTGTTGCACTAAATACAACTCCATCTGAGCCTCCTGTTAACACATAACCATATCCATCTAAACTAAAACCAATGCCATGATCTTTAACAAACGGAGGGTCGGTTCTTTGCTCCCATTGAGCAAAAGTTAAAACGGATGAGAATAATAAAATGAAGCTGATGTAAACTTTATGCATAGTAATTGATGTTGGACAAATTCAAAAATAGAACTTTAAAAGTGAAAGCGCTATCAAATTAAGTGTTTACTGTTGAAAGGCTATAGTCTCTTTACACAATTTAAGACGGAAGCTCGCCGAAATTCTTACAGTTCTCTTATCAAATGAATTTTACTCCTTCTTCTTCCAAACAGGAGGACGGTCCGGGCCTTGAAAAGCCATTATGGAATAAAAGAAACCGAACACACAAACTCCCGCTTGTGTTTCCAATAGGTCTTGGAATAACATTGATAAACAAAGCGTAATAAAAATGGACCAGAAAATAAATCCTTTGTTTTTTACAGACTGAATAGGGGCTAATAACAATCCTAAGATACACATCAGTCCGAGAATTCCATGTGAAATCCAATAGGTCAAGAATTGATTATGCGAACGGTGCCTATTCTCCTCATTTAAACTAGAATTCATCTCTGTGTATTTCAATTGAAAGGCTTGATGCACATCACCAATTCCGACACCATAAATCCAGTTTGATTTGAGCAATTCAAAACCAATTCTCAAGTGTTCAATGCGTTGCAATACTGATTGTCCATTAATATCTCCTCCATTTTGGTAGGCATCCCATTGCATGAAAAATTCATGTAGTTTTGATTTGAGACCAGTACTTTGTACATATGATGTTTTTCCATTTTCTATTTCATCAATCTCCTTTTCTGTTAAACTCCATATCGCAAGTGAATCTTTTCTTAATCCTTTGGAAGTAAGGTACCTCATTAATGTTCCAAACATGGGTTGGCCAGCCCTGTCTGTCGAGTCATAGTCAATAACTGATCTGTTGTTCCATTCACTTTCAAGTTCTTCTTGTTGCATATAAATCCAAACCAATTCACCGTTCTCACGTTCAGTATTACTCAGGTTATGGTAATACTTTCTTCCATTGACAGTTTCTTTTTCTAAATCAGCCAATTCAACATTGACTGGTTTTTTAAATGATTTATAGGCAGCATTTAAACCAATAGTGACTGCAATAATTGATGCCGTTAACAATCCATAAATAACTATGGTCAAAAGGCGATTATTTTTCTGATGAGTCCAGTATAAAATAGAGAATAGAAGTAATGTAAAAAGTAGAACGTAAGCTGTTAAGACGTGGGAAATAAAAGAATAATAACAGAGCCAAATAATAGCAATAGCCCAAATAACAACAGGGCCTTTTTTGTTAAAGATCAAATAAATAGAAACTGCTATACCTAAAACTACAATAATCGCAAAGCGAATGTGAGAGATAAAATAAGACATCTCACGAGGATCAATAGCATTTTCTAAAACAAAATGAAAACGATAATAATTAATACCAGATGTTAAGAGTAATATCCCGATCAGAAGATAGCACAGAAAGTGAACCACTTTCTTTTCAATCGGCTCAGAAGTCCCTAGAACAAATGGAATGACAAAGAAGGGCATTTTCTTACCTATGTCTTTCAAACCATAGTTAAGGTCATCTGACCACGCAAGACTGATAAAACTAAATAGGAGTAGTGCAATTAAGAACCACACGGCCGGACTGGATTTAAACTTATCCCAATAATACTTGTACTTGGCCTCAATTAACCAATTGGCGCCTAACCAAATTGTAGCGATACTCATCAAGGTATTATGCAAACAAATACCTACCGTCAAAATGACGAGAGCGGTTATTTTAAGATAGTAATGGGCTGGTAACTTAAGCCACTTATCAAACATGTATTATTCTTGAATATTGAGGATGCTCTTATAACGTTGAGAATCGTTTAATATTTTAATCGCTTCATCAATAAATGGATCACCGATTAAACCATGCGAGATTTGTCCTTTACGATAGTAATATCTTCCAATAATTTCATCTGATAAAATTTCTATGATTTCAGTTTTAAACTTTTTTAAATCACGCTCTTTTGAAGGCTTGAATTGTTCGAGTAAAGCTTCATATTCAGCTTGCGCATCCGTCATAAAATTTTCGTCTTCTGCTGTTTCTTTTAATTTAGCCATCATATCACCAGAAGCTGTGGTGTAAGTAAATTCCTGTGCTAAAGCATAGTCTGTAAACTGTTGATATATTTCGTCTGTAATCTTGAATTCTTTTGGGGCCGGGATCGACTCGTTCTCCGCTCTGAACTTAGTGGCGAAGTTGAATATAACGTTATTCACAACTAAAGTTGTAGTTAATCTACTGTACTTTTTAAGATCGATTTTTATTTCAGGTTCTACCCCACGCCCATCAATCACTTCGCGGCCATTTTTTGTCGTAAATTTATTCAAAAGTGAATCTGATAGCGCTTCAGCATCATTGCCATCTTCTCGATTTTTATAATCTAACTTCTGAATGCACCTTCCGCTTGGTGTATAATATTTTGCAATGGTTACTTTAATTTTAGCATTGTACTTTAGATCAAGTGGTCGCTGAACAAGCCCTTTACCAAAAGAGGTTTGACCGACTATTACGGCACGATCCAAATCTTGTAAACCTCCAGATACAATTTCTGAGGCCGAAGCTGAATTGCCATTGACCAGAACGGCAATTGGAATGTTTAAGTCAGTTGGTTTCATGCTCGCCTTGTAAGAGATGTTGTTTTGAACTTCTCTACCTTTCATGGAAACAATTTCCTCCCCTTTATTCACAAACATGTTGACAATTTTCACCGCTTCTATTAATAAACCACCACCATTATCTCTCAAGTCAAGAATTAACTTTTTCATTCCCTTGCTTTTCAAATCAGCAAAGGCAGACATCACATCTTGCCCTGCAGTTTGTGTAAATGAGGTGAGCTTAATGTAACCTACATCTTCATTAATCATTCCCGAATAAGGCACAGGACTGAGTTTTACCTCTTCTCTAGTTAGCGATTTGGTTAAACGTTCTCCGTTACGGTCTACCACTACTTCTAATGAGCTTCCAGGTTTACCTTTTAATTTTTCAGAAATTTCAGAAGAGGATAACTCCTCCACATTTTTACCGTCAATCTCAATGAACTCATCTCCAGCTTGTAAACCAGCTTTCTGAGCAGGATATCCTTCATGAGGATCAGAAACCACTACCTTATCGCCTTGTTGTTGAATCAACGCTCCGATTCCTCCATATTGTCCGGTCGTCATTAGTTTGTAATCTTCAATCAACGATTCCGGGATATAAGTGGTATAAGGGTCCAATTCATTTAACATGGCGTCTATCGCCACCTTCATCAACTTTCCGGGATTAGATTGATCCACATAACTGACATCAACCGTCTTATACACCAACTCAAATAACTCCAGATTTTTATAAATCTCAAAATCGGATGGCTCTTCTTGTGCTATGACTTGTGGTGCAATGAACACCAACATCATCAAATAAATATGCTTTAATCTTTTCATAAATCTTGCTCCAATTTACTGATAAGTTCTTTTAGTTTGTTTTCTAAATGATCAAAGGTTGGACTTTCTTTTCCTGTATAGATTAAAAATAGTGCCAAACCTTTATTCTTCGTCTGATATTTTTCAATCAATTGAGTTTTATTCAATCGATAAATCTCTTTTAATTGCCTACGTATTCTATTACGGGCTGTTGCTTTTTTAATGATACGTTTAGGGATTGAAATCACAATTTGCACCGTATTTTCGGTCAATTCCTCAACTTCTAAAAATTTGATTTTTAAAGGATAGGCTTTAATCAAAGTACCTTCGTTATAAACTTGTTCGAGAATCAGTTTACTTTTAATACGCTCGTTGGAGGGAAATTTTGCCATGATTATTCTCCCTGATAATCGGCTAATTGTTGATCAATTTTCACCAACTCTTGGTAAAATGGTGCACCAAAGGCTCTTGTCAAAGGCTCTTTAAGAAATTTATAAACCGATACTTTTAACTCTTTTCCAAGTACGCAAGCATCAGAACATATTGGCCATCTGTCATAATTCAGACTTGTGAAAGATCTGAAGCTTTTCACTCTGATGGGATAAAGATGACAGGAAATAGGTTTGTTAAAATCAATTGCTTCTTCGCGATAAGCATTTTCAATTGAACATTTGTAGATGCCGTCTTCTCCTTGGGTTACAAACGAACATTCTTTACCCTCGTTCAAAACAGTTACGGGTTCGTTATCACGATCCATATAAAAAACACCATTCTCCTCTACCCTTTTTTTGCCTTCTGGGGTCATGAAAGGTTTAATCGCTTCAATATTATCTTCCAGTAAATTCACCTCTTCCATTGACAGTGGAGCACCATCATCTCCTTCAACACAGCAAATTCCCTTACATGCGCCCAAATTACAGACGAATTCTTTTTCAAAAATTTCTGTGGATACCAGTTTATCACCTATTTCGATAATCATGGCTTAAAGGTACTAAAATGACTGTTTAGAACTGCTAGATTTTACTTACATTGAATTTAAAAATTAGATGATATGCATAAAATTTTGCTCTCAGGCGTCTTGCTAACCATGTGTTTTTCTTGTTCAGAAGAAGCTCAGATAGAGGAACAGACAATTAACAACGACTTTGAACCTAAAATAATTAGCGCTAATTCGGACAGCAAGGCCATTGTAAATAATGAACCTGCCGCTCTTACAGAAATTGAAGTTATTGAGAATGAATTAGTCACAGAGCTTCCAAATACTTTTAGTTTTAAAAGTGTCAGTCCGCAAAATCCTGGAACCGGTGTTATAGAATCTAAATTGTATGAATTCGTGGAGCCAGGAAATCAAGAAGTTACCTTCTTTTTTATTAAAACCATATACGAAACTAAAGACCAATCAATTGACACGCATTATGACGCCATTGTTAATGGTCCTAGAGTGGGTTCAGACCGAAAATTTTTAGAAAAAATTGTAATAGGGGATAAAAACTGGTTATATGAAAAATATGAGATGAACGAACCTGATGGCACTCCGGTTATGTATGATGATTTTATCTATATCGACCAAGATATAATGTACGGTATGATTGTCTGCTGCAATTCAGATGTTTATCCGAAATGGGAATCTGTGATCGTCAATGCCAAGGATAAATTGGTGGTACGTTAATCAATTTTAAATGTAACATTTGTGTGATTCAAGTTGTTATAAGAATATGAACTACCCAATTCTTTCACTTTTAATTTTATTCTTAAGTAATTCTTATTGTCAGCTCAATTTTGACAATTCTTACAGTACAATTAATAAAGATTTACATCCTGAACTTCTAATCGAAGGAGGAAATTCAAGTTATTATGCACTGGGAGACAGCCTTTTGTTACAGGTTGATTCTGCTGGTAATGTTCTATTCGCAAAAGAAATTGATTGTGTAAACCCAGTTGACTTCACTTCAACGAACACTTTTGAACTATATTATGGTCAAATTAAAACTGATTCCAACGGTAAAAGTTACTCCGTGATATCCAAGCGTGACCCGCTCGGGAATTTAATTTGGGAAAGATTATTAGGGAGTGGCCATAATGAAGTCAGAGTTGGAGCAATTCATGCGAATAATGATGGGAGCATTATGTTAGGCGGGGCATTGGTTTCGGACTCGGTTTGGCACAATTTTGTATCTAAATTTTCGGCAGGTGGTTCAGAATTGTGGACCAGAAAGTTCGAACAATATTCCTATGTCAATCAAATCAAAAATCATAAGGACGTTCAAATTATAAAAATAACCCAATCAATTGACAACTATTACTATGCCCTCAGTAAAATCGATAATAACACCTTGATATATGAGGTACAAGGAGATGGCGTTTTAAGCGGTTTTTTTGAATATTCATACCAAGACAGTCTCATTCCTGTAGACATTAAAGCCGTTTCAGAAAATGATATTCAAGTTTTATGTACGAGTTATAGTACCTTAAGTCATACACCTGAGCGGTCTATCGTTAAATTTAGGATAGATGCGGATATGTCTATCTATAACGCACGTGAATATAAAAAAACGGATGTTTTATTAGATGCAGTTGATCTTGACGTGAAAAATGGGCAATGTTTTATTTTAGGAAACGGTAAAGGACAATCACATTTTAGTTTGATTGAGCGAACAACACTGGAGGGTTATCATAATCAAACAAGAGAAGTGCAAGATCAAAATTGGAATCAAAGTTCGACATCATTGATTGCAAGAAACGATCAATCCATAATACATGCCTATCGATTAGAAAATGATTCTACAAGTATTTTAAGTGCTACCAATACAGACTTGCGTTCTGCCTGCGACTTTTTTTTGGGTAGTATAACATCAAGCGATATCATCCTCAATCAAGAAATTGCAACATCTCTTCTATTTAGTGCCGGAGACCCACTGGTGCAGACTGACTTTTCCACGACTAACAATCTTACGGGAGTTACGTCTGCGAATCATTGTTTTGGTGCGATAGGTTTTGAAGAAGCTGAGACTGAATTTAAAGTCTACCCGAACCCAGCCAATGATTTTACTCAAATTGAGATTAACTCCATGGAAGAATATTCAGTTCAAATAATTAATCCTACTGGCAGCATTATTTTTAGCGCACAAAATCCTAAATATATTAATCTCACAAGTTTCCCAAGTGGGATATATCACTTACTATTAACAACTGAAAATAGAAGGATCACGCAGCAATTAGTGATTCAGCATTAAAACTTAATCAATTTTGATTTTTGGTAAGCCTAATTTGTAACGGACGGCAAGTATTCGCACCGCGATCACTACTAAAATCGAGGTGATTGAATTTATTTGTGAATCTAAGCCTAGCATATCTAGAGATAGATATAAGCTTGCTCCGACTAAAGCCGCTGTTGCATAAATTTCTTTCCGAAAGATCAAAGGAACGTCATTGCACAAAACATCTCGTAAAAGACCTCCCATGGTTCCTGTAATCATTGCACACATAATAGCATAGATTGGATCAATATTATAGGATAAAGCCTTCTCTAAACCGCCTATTGCGAAAACGCCGAGGCCAATAGCATCAAACAAGAAAAATGTCTTTCTCAGGTACTGTAATTTTTTTCTGAAAATAAAGGCTAGTGCTACTCCAACTAATACGGCAATTAAGGGCCACTTAGATTGCATCCAACCAACGGGCTGTGCACCAATTAAAACATCCCGAAT
>JAUHXX010000397.1 GCA_030426825.1 Bacteroidia bacterium
ATGTTGTCCTGGTCATCTTTATTATTGAGGTTGTTGTAAAAATGATTGCTGAAGCGCCTAAGCCTTGGAATTACTTTAAAGATGGATGGAATGTATTTGATTTCATCATTGTTGCTGCGGCGTTCATGCCATTTGGTGGCTCATCTATTGCAATTTTACGTTTGTTAAGATTACTGCGTGTATTGAAGTTAATCAAAGCTTTACCAAAACTGCAAATGTTGGTAGGAGCCCTGATGAAATCAATTCCTTCAATGGGTTATGTGTCGATTTTATTGCTCCTTTTATTTTATATCTATGCGGTAGCAGGGGTATTCTTTTTTGGCAAAAATGACCCTACTCACTTTGCTGATTTACAAACATCAATGCTAAGTTTATTTAGAGTTGTTACTCTTGAAGACTGGACAGATGTAATGTATATCAATATGTTTGGATGTGAAAATTATGGATATGATGGCAGTATGGATATTTGTACCAATTCAACAGCAAATCCAGGAGGTTCGGTGTTCTTCTTTGTTTCGTTTGTGTTGATCGGCACAATGATCTTCTTGAACTTATTTATTGGTGTAATTATGACCGGTATGGATGAGGCCAAATTAGATATGGATGCTGCCGATAAAAAGGAAGCTGGAACATTTGAAGAAACAACAGTTGATGACTTACAAGTTAAACTTGAAGAAATGCAACAGTTAATTGCTGAGATAAAAAATCAAAAACAGAGTTAATCTTCTAGATTGGCTGCTAAAGTTTCTGTTTTAAGATCCATTAAAACCGTAAAAGCTTGTGATACCATTTGTGTATCAACAACAACCGTAAATTCGTTTGTTGTAGAGATTACTTCTGCAAGGTTAATTCCTTCCCATGCTATTTTCTTTAAAAGATAATAGTAAACTCCTGAGATCTCGGTGTTAATTTCAGGCAGTTTCATGGTGATTGAAGATAGGTTTGAAGATGATGATATAATAGCATCATTTTTAAACATTGATTTTAATTTTTCTTCAAATGGAGCATTGGTGATAATCGTAGTTTCTGAAATCCCTCTTGATACCGTATAAAAGTTGTCAGAAATATCCTTAATGTTGGATAAGAATTTCGCTTGATCTTGCGAGATACCTACATAATTAGAGAATGTGATTTTAACTAGGTTCGATCTTACAACCAAGTCTCCCAACTGAGCCATGAAGTTTTTAATCTTCATTTCAATTTTTTGATTGGGTCCAGGAGGCATTCTTTTAATGGCCATGATGATCGCGGAATCTGAAACCTCTTTCCCAGTTACTTTCTGAATCTCAGGATTCAACTTTCTTGCCAATGAGCTGATATTGATTAATCCTTCGGCTATCGCCTCTTGAATGAATGGTGATTGGTTAATTAACCGCTCAATAACTTTACTTAATCTATCCATGTTAATAAAATAACGTTGTGTTAAAATCTCGCTACAAATATAATTCAATTAACAAAAGTACCGATTTATGAGATAAATTTGTTAAAAAAATCGGAAAAAATGAAACAAACACCCTATTATTTTTATGACTTAGATCTGTTGAATGCTACTATTGCTTGTTTAAAATCAAACATTAAAACAAGTAAGTTTAAGGTGCACTATGCAGTCAAGGCCAACAATAACGGGGGTATTCTGAATGTAATTGCTAAAGAAAATTTAGGTGCCGATTGCGTTAGTGGTCAAGAAATTAAATGGGCGCTGGAGTCAGGTTTTAAACCTGAGGAAATTGTATTTGCTGGGGTTGGGAAAACAGATGCTGAAATCATTTATGCACTTGAGCAAGGAATCGGTATGATTCATTGTGAAAGTTTAGAAGAAATTCTGGTGATAGATGATCTTGCGAAAGAAAGAGACGTGGTCGCTCAAATAGCATTAAGGCTAAATCCCAACGTAAATCCTTTGACGCATGAGAAAATTTCAACTGGACTGAAAGAGAATAAATTTGGTTTGACAGCAAACGAATTTAACGAACTTCAAAATGTCTATTCAATTTTGAAGAATGTCAATATTGTTGGTTTGCATTTCCATATCGGTTCTCAAATCAGTGATATGTCTGTATTTGTTGAACTATGTGATCGAATTAACGAACTTGTGCCAGCCTTTGAAAGTGTATTTGGAAAATGCAGCTATTTGAATGTTGGTGGAGGACTTGGGATTGATTACTAC
>JAUHXX010000107.1 GCA_030426825.1 Bacteroidia bacterium
TTCAGCTCCTGCTCTATCCCATTGTCCGATACAAGGTCCACAAGCGTTCGTAAAGATTGTTGTTCCATTTAATGAATTGAAGATATCCATCAAACCATCTCTCTCAGCAGTGTATCTTACTTGTTCTGAACCAGGGTTAATTCCTAGTTTAGCTTTTGCTTCAACACCTTTATCCGTTGCATCTTTTACAATAGATGCTGCTCTAGTTAAATCTTCATATGAAGAGTTGGTACAAGAACCAATTAATCCCCATTCAATATCAGTTGGCCAATCATTCTTAGCTGCCGCTTCTTTCATTTCAGCAACTGGTGTCGCTAAATCTGGAGTAAACGGTCCATTTAAGTGTGGAGTTAATTCATCTAAATTGATTTCAATTACTTGATCAAAATATTGCTCAGGGTTTGCATATACTTCAGGATCTCCTGTTAGGTGCTCAGCAACTTTATCTGCAGCTTCAACAACGTCAGCTCTACCTGTAGCATTTAAATATCTTCTCATTGAGTCATCATAACCGAAAGTTGAAGTTGTTGCTCCAATCTCCGCTCCCATGTTACAAATCGTTCCTTTACCTGTACACGATAAAGAAAGCGCTCCTTCTCCGAAGTATTCAACAATAGCTCCTGTTCCTCCTTTAGCTGAAACAATACCAGCTACTTTAAGAATTACGTCTTTAGGAGCAGTCCAGCCGCTCAATTTACCTGTTAATTTTACGCCAATTAGTTTTGGAAATTTTAATTCCCAAGCCATTCCAGCCATTACATCTACTGCATCAGCTCCACCAACACCGATTGCAACCATTCCTAATCCACCTGCATTTACAGTATGTGAATCTGTTCCGATCATCATTCCACCAGGGAATGCATAATTCTCAAGAACTACTTGGTGAATAATACCAGCTCCGGGCTTCCAGAAACCGATTCCATATTTATCACAAACAGAAGATAAGAAATCAAAAACCTCACCGTTGGTATGATTAGATCTTTCCATATCCGCTTTAGCACCATCTCTCGCTTGAATCAAGTGATCTGCGTGTGCAGTTGAAGGAACCGCAACTTTTGCTTTTCCAGCTTGCATAAACTGCAATAAGGCCATTTGAGCCGTTGCATCTTGCATAGCAACTCTATCTGGATCGAAATCAACATAAGACTTTCCTCTTTCATAAGGAGCAGTCAAAGGGTTATCCCATAAGTGGGTATATAAAATCTTTTCAGAAAGTGTCAAAGGTTTGTTTACGATTTTACGCGCTGCTGCAATTCGCTCAGGGTATCTTGCGTAAACTTCTTTTATCATGTCGATATCAAAAGCCATATAGAGATTTAATTAATTATGTTCTTAAAAAGAACGGGTTAGTGTACTATCCAATCCTGATAACTATCAGGTTTGATTGGACCCACGAATTTAACGATTTCAAATTGTTTTCAAAAAAGGTTAAGTACTTTTACGCCAAATAAATCGAAATCATTGATAAATGGACCATTTTGAAAGACTAGTTCGCATGTATAATGCTGCACCAATTCACAATTTTTATGAAGGAATTCAGCTTTCTGTTGAAGAAAACAAGGCAAGAATCGACTTAGAAATGAAAGATGATCGATTTTTTCATGCCGGAATGTCTGCACATGGCTCTGTTTATTTTAAGTTATTGGATGATGCCGCTTACTTTGCTTGTCAGTCCGCAATCTTAGATAATTTTATAGTGACCACGGCCTTTAACACGCAATTATTGCGTCCAATATTTGGAGGTAAGATTTATGCTGAAGGCAAGATGGAATTTGAATCGGGTCAAATGTTTTCGGCTTCGGCAAAATTATTTGATGAAAAGGGTCGCTTATGTGGAAGTGGTCATGGGCAATTCTTAAAAAGTCGTGTTGCTTTAGAAGAAGTTGAGGGCTATAAATAAAAAAGCCGTCACTAAACAGTAACGGCTTTTTAATAACTTTATGTTTTCTAGTAAAACCAGTTAACTGAAATAGAAGAACACATTCCTCCTTGTGATTCGTAAAACTTGAAGTTTACTGAAATGTCGTAATCTTTAGAATCGTAGAAAATAGATCTAACCCCATCAGCTTTCTCTTCATCTTTATCAGGTTTACCCATCTCTTTAATCAATTCATCAGGATGCATTCCGAACCATTTTGTGTCGCAATCTTCTAATTTGAATTCTTTCTTGAAATCTTTAACATCACCGTCAAAATACTCTTCATATCCTAATACTTCAACAAAAATTGTTTCTACGGCTCCAGTTTTACCATTCACCCAAACAGTTACTGGTGCTCTATCCACTCTTTTAAAGTAATAGATGAAAGCAGATGAATCTGCCGTATATTCTCCTCCAGTGAACTTTCCGATTTTATCTTCTAAATCAAGTTCGTTTGTTTTGTATTCGATTCCGATAAAATTATCCCAATCTTCAACAGAAGATTTAGAACAATCACCAGGTTTATCGTTACCCATCAATTCGTCAGTAGTCTCGTTCACTAAATCTGACAGATCTTCTGCATCTGTATCTCCGCCTCCGCAAGATATTACGGCAACAGCGAATAAAGCTGAGAAGAATAATTTCCAATTTTTCATTTTATTAATTTAATATCGTTTAAAGCAAATGTAATTATTATGGCGAAAAAACAAATGTTTTGTTCAAATAGATCATAATTAGTAGGTTAAACAATTAGATTCGGGAATCCCGGATAAATCAATCAAACCTACATTCTAATCATTTAGAACTTTTCGGCACGTGAATTGTGTTAACTTAAAATAGAAACCATAAAAATGACCAAAATGCTATCTACTCCATTAAAACAAACGACTAAACGTCCTAATAAAGGAATTGACAAGAATTTATTGAATTTAGGAGGCTCTACCCTATTGACAGAGAAGCTATTGAATCCTAAAAAGGGTTAGTTGCAAACACTGAAACTTCAGGCACAAATCCTCTTTCATCCATTTTTAGACTGGAAATCAATACATCTGCGATTTCTTTGGGTGTCAGCTTGTTTTCCTCTAAACTCCTTTCAGTTCTGTCATCCACTCCAAATGCTGTAGGGACTTCTGAAGGATTGATCTGAATCACTCTTACATTGAAAGGTCTCAATTCAGCCTGCCAGCATTGAGTCATGCCTCTTAACGCAAATTTAGACGAAGCATAAATCGATCCATTTTTATAACCTTTCAAGGAAGCCGTTGAAGCGATATTCACAATTGTTCCAAAATTTTGTTCCTTAAAAATTTTAGCTGCTTTTGCCCCCATCATTGCTGCTCCAAACACATTTACGTTGTATACTTCTTGCATTTTTTCGCGCGTCAATTCTTCAACAGGCGCCCATCCACCAATACCTGCATTATTAATGATACCGTCTAGTTTTTTAAACTTCTTCAATGTAAATTCCATCAAAGCATCTATTTCCTCATCATTGGTAACGTCTGCATGAAAATAGCTACATCCCAGCTCTTCGCTTACGCTTTTTAACTTTTCCAAATCACGGCCGGTAATTATTACATCAGCAAAATTTACTTTCAATTCATGCGCAAAAGCTTTTCCAAGGCCAGAACTACCTCCTGTTATTATATAAACTTTATCGATTAAATTCATTTTGACAAATTAGAGTTTTAGATAAAATTAATTAAATCATTCTTTTTGATTGAGCTGTTTATGATGATATATCATTCACAATCAATCAACAATAATCAAAACTCAATAAAAATGTAGCTATTTTTTTATCCCTTAAAAAAGCCGAAGAGCCTTAATATCTTTACAAAAAATCGCTATCTTTATGGCACTAAAAATGATTCATAGATGGCAGAACAGCAACAAGTTTTGAGCGCGACAGATAAAAAATATATCGAAGAAGTATTGGCAGATTTCAAATTGGCTAGAATTTCAAGAGAGACTTCTCTTTTAGGAAGAAAAGAAGTTTTAGGTGGAAAGGCAAAATTTGGAATTTTTGGTGATGGGAAAGAAGTTGCTCAACTTGCAATGGCCAAACAATTTAAAAACGGAGACTTTAGATCTGGCTATTATAGAGATCAAACTTTTATGATGGCCATAGGTGCATTAACAGTCAAAGAATACTTTGCTGCCTTGTATGCACATACCGAGGTTGAAAAAGAACCTGCTTCTGCAGGTCGTCAAATGGGAGGCCATTTTTCGACTCGAAGCTTGAATGAAGACGGTTCATGGAAAAACCTCATGGAACAAAAGAACAGTTCTGCCGACATTTCTCCTACTGCTGGACAAATGCCACGTTTGGTTGGACTTGCTTTGGCTTCTAAAGTTTATAGAAATAACAAGGCTTTGCACTCCATGAAAACATTTACCGACAAAGGTAATGAGGTCGCTTTTGGAACAATTGGGTATGCATCTACATCAGAAGGTCCATTTTGGGAATCAATTAACGCGGCGGGAGTTTTACAGATTCCTTTCGCCATGTCAGTTTGGGATGATGGTTACGGAATTTCAGTTCCAAAAAAATACCAAACAACAAAAGGGAGTATTTCTGAAGCTTTAGCAGGAATGCAAAGAGAGAAAAATGGTTCTGGATATGAAATATTCAAAACAAAAGGATGGGATTATCCACATTTATGTGAAACTTATGAAAAGGCCATTTCTATTTGTAGAAAAGAGCACGTACCTGTATTGATTCATGTTGAGGAGGTTAATCAACCTCAGGGACATTCTACTTCAGGATCTCATGAGCGTTATAAATCAGAAGATCGTCTTGCTTGGGAAAGTACAATGGATTGCATTGAAAAATTCAAGGAGTTCATTTTGTCGGCTGAAATCGCCACTGCTGAAGAGCTTGAAAACATTGAAAAGGACGCAAAGAAATATGTGAGAGAGCAAAAAAGCGAAGCATGGAAAGAATTCAATGGTTTAATTGACCAAGACTTAGCAACTGCTCTATCATTGATCAACGGTCTTGCAGCAGGCAGTTCAAATGCCGCATTCATTGAAAAAATTGCGACTGATTTAAAAGCGGTAATGGGTCCAATAAAAAAGGATATTTTTTCAGCTTGTCGCAAAGCTTTGCGTTACGTTAGAGGAGAATCAAGCCCAGCTAAAACTGAGTTGATGAACTGGATTAAGGAGCAAGAGGCAGTGAATTATGATCGCTATTCTTCTTATTTATATTCACAATCGAGTGAATCAGTACATGAGATCACAGAACAAGCTCCTGTATACTCAGGAGATGAGATGACTGATGGCCGAATCATATTGAGAGATAATTTCCAAGCCATATTTGATAAATACCCTGAGGCCTTGACTTTTGGTGAGGATGTAGGGAAAATTGGTGGTGTGAACCAGAGTATGGAAGGCATGCAAGAGAAATACGGTGATATCCGTGTTTCTGATACAGGTATTAGAGAATGTACGATTGTTGGTCAAGGAATTGGAATGGCCATGAGAGGATTACGTCCAATTGCTGAAATTCAATACTTAGATTATTTGCTTTACGCGATTCAAATCATGTCTGATGATTTAGCAACAGTTCAGTACAGAACTAAAGGCGGTCAGAAAGCGCCTTTAATTATTAGAACTAGAGGGCACAGATTAGAAGGTATTTGGCATTCGGGCTCACCAATGGGCATGATAATAAATGCCGTTAGAGGAATCCACGTTTGTGTTCCAAGAAACATGACCAAAGCTGCAGGATTTTACAATACGCTAATGGCATCAGATGAACCAGCATTAGTTGTTGAGCCATTGAACGGGTACCGTAAAAAAGAAAAAGTTCCAACGAACTATGGTGAATTTTTTGAGCCGCTTGGTAAAGTTGAAACTGTAGTTGAAGGATCTGATATTACTGTTGTTTCATACGGTTCTACTTTCAATATTTGTGAAGAATTGGTACAGCAGTTAGCAGAAGTTAATATCTCCGTAGAATTAATTGATGCGCAAACTTTAGTTCCGTTTGATTTAAATGGAGATGTTGCAAAATCATTGGCTAAAACTAATCGATTGGTGATTGTAGACGAAGATGTTTCAAGCGGTGCTACGGCTTATTTATTGGATCAAATTTTAGTTAAACAAAATGGCTATTTCCACTTGGATTCACAGCCTTTAACTTTAAGCGCACAAGATCACAGACCAGCATACGGGACAGATGGAGACTATTATTCTAAACCTAATATGGAATCCATTTTTGACACCATATATAGTTTGATGAATGAGGCAGATCCAGAACAGTATCCTGCGATTTATTAATCCTTTAGCATTTCAGATATTTTTGTAAAGCACTGTTATTTAACAACTAATGGATTAACAGTGACTTTGAATGCTGCTTTAATTTTCTTACATTCGAGAAAAACTAATACTCGATTATGAAGAAAACAGTACTCTTGGCATGTGGGCTTATTGCCTTCACAGCCGCAAATTCTCAAACAACCCTTTTTTCCGAAAACTTTGAAACAGGTGCGGGTGGTTTCTCATTAAACACAGCTGATTTAGGCGGTGTTGTTGGAACAGGAGGAGATAATTTTTGGATAGTAAATAATGTTTATACAGGTGGAACAGCAGTGATTCAATATTGTGCAATAGCTGCCGGTCAAAATGTTCCGATTGCAACAACAGATGCACAACCAGCTGGAATCTCTAATGCAAATGGAGGATATCTTCATATCCTAAGTCAAGAGGCAAATGGAAGTGCTATTTATAATGCCAATTATGCAGGAGCCATCAACTCATTTGGATGTTTCCCTCCGGGCACGCATTTCGCAGGAATGACAAACGATATTAACACGACAGCATTTACAGGAGTGACTTTAGATTTTTGGTGGGTAGCTGGCGGAAATGCTGATGCAAATGGAGAAGTTTATTATAGTACGGATCAAGGTGTAACTTGGGTGCAAAAGACTGGAACCACTTATCAAGGTGTAACTACATGGACGAATGAAACATTAACTGACCCAGCTTGGGATGGACAAACGAATTTGAGATTTGCATTTAGATTCAATAATGAGGTGACTGGTACAGGAGGTACTGACCCAGGATTTAGCATTGATGATGTCGAAATTATTGGCACATTGTCATCACCATGCACGGACTCATACAGTGCCTTTACAGAAACAGCCTGTTTTTCATACACTGTTCCTTCAGGTGATGAGACCTATACAACTCCTGGTACACAAACTGTAATGGACACAATTCTAAACGTATCTGGATGCGACTCTATTATGACAATCACTTTGACGATAAATACAGTTGACAATGGAGTGACTGACAACATGGATGGATCTGCTACTGCTAACGCTGCGGGAGCTGCATATCAATGGTTAGATTGTTCTAATGCTTATGCTGTATTAACGGGAGAGACTTCAGCAACTTTGATTGTTGGAACGCCAAGTGATTATGCCGTAGAGGTAACGGAAAACGGATGTATTGACACTTCAATGTGCTTAACACTTTCACCTTCCGGTATCAATGAATACGAAAGTGGTTTTGGTGTTTATCCTAACCCTAGTGAAGGTCAATTATTCGTCAACACAAGCACTTTGAACGGGAATCAAAATATGCATATCATTGATTTAAATGGTAGAATTTTAATGAACAAAACCATTAGTGGAAACTCAATCGTTGAGCTAAACTTAAACATTGAATCTGGAACCTATTTCATAAGCCTAACTAATGAATCAGGTGATAGAAAAATACAACGTTTAATTATTCAATAATTCTAAGTATTAAAAATGAAAAAGCCATCTTGACTAAATCAAGATGGCTTTTTTAATGCACTATAATTTAGGATTTTCTATTCAACCAATTAGACGTGTGTTGATCTACGTAAATTGGTTCTTCATCATTTTTTAATTTCTTGAAAAGACCATAGGCCAGTTCAGCAACATCTTCATTAATTGGAGATCTTAGCATTTCTGGTTTGTAATGGTCACCTACAAAATTAATGGTGAACCTACCCGATCTGAATTCCTCATGATTGATCGCGAATTTACAGAAGGCATTTGTAGTCGCAAAACCGTTGATTTCATAGTCGTCAATAGCCTTTAACATTTTTTCAATCGCTTCATCTCTCGTATCAGCATGAACAATCAACTTAGCAATCATTGGATCGTAAGTCAAAGGAATACTCATTCCTTGCTCATAGCCGTCATCTACTCTGACCCCTAAACCTTGTGGTCTTTTATAGTGTACGATTTTTCCTAAATCAGGTAAAAAATCATTCTCAGGATCTTCTGCGTAAACTCTCACTTCGATAGAATGCCCGTTTAATTGAACGTCCTCTTGCTTAATGTCTAGTACTTGGCCTCTTGCTACCTTAATTTGTTCTTCAACTAAATCAAGACCTGTAATTTCTTCAGTAACTGGATGCTCTACCTGAAGTCGTGTATTCATTTCTAAGAAATAGAAATTCTTGTCTTTATCTAGCAAAAACTCTACTGTTCCCACGCCTTCATAACTACAAGACTTTGCCACATTAACTGCAGCTTCTCCTATTTTTGCTCTTAAGGCTGCATCAACCACAGGAGATGGAGCCTCTTCAACAACCTTTTGATGCCTTCTTTGAATAGAACATTCTCTTTCATTTAAATGAATCACATTACCGTGAGCATCTGCCAAAATTTGAATTTCTATGTGTTTAGGTTGTTGAACGAATTTCTCTATGAACATTGCGCCATTTCCAAAAGAATTGATTGCTTCAGAAGTCGCTCTGTTAAATTGTTCTTCAAACTCAGCCTCGTTTTCAACCACTCTCATTCCTTTACCTCCACCTCCAGCTGAAGCCTTCAGTAATATTGGGTAACCTATTTCACTTGCAATTTTTTTTCCTTCGGCAATATCTGTTAATTCCTCATCAGTTCCTGGAACCATTGGGACATCAAAGGCTTTTACCGCCTGCTTTGCATCCAACTTATCTCCCATTACATTGATTGCTTCAATTGAAGGTCCGATAAACTTAATTCCGGCATCCGAAACTCTTTTTGCAAACTCAGAATTTTCAGATAAAAATCCGTAAGCTGGATGAATCCCGTCCGTACCAGTTTTCACTGCTACATTCAGCACTTTATCCATATTTAAATAGCTTTCAGATGGAGTGGCCTCTCCTATGCAATAAGCTTCATCTGCAAACTTTACAAAGGGTGCATCTGCATCCACCTCAGAATAAACGGCAACTGACTGAATGTTTAGCCTTTTTAACGTTCGCATTATTCTCAATGCAATTTCTCCTCTGTTCGCAACTAATACTTTATTCATTTATTTGGATTTTCAGTTATAATTCGCCTAATCATCTTCCTCCTCTGGTAAAGGCACCCATTTCTCACTTCGGCGATTTTCTTTTTCAAACTTAATCTTTTTGTCTTTTCGTCTAAAGATATTTAAAAACTTTTGTAAAGCTTTAAACTCTTTAGTGGTGTTGAATGTTTCTTGATAATGTAAACTTACACCTTGCGTAAAATGACCTTGAGCAGTAATTGACGCCTCGTTGGTTTCATTAAAGAAATTCATTGTAAATGTTCCATCTTCATTCAATCGATATTCAATGTCAACATCTCCTACAATGCTTCCTCCAGCTGTAGTTTCACCATCTTCTGGGTTCAAAACACCAAAACTAGTTGAAATAGTAGTTCGATCATTAATTTTCGTTTCTACACCTATTGTTGTTTCCCCATCTGATAATCCTGCCTTTAAATCATAACTTTCTGATAAACCTCCTAAAATCGAATTGATTTGAGTTTCAGCTAAACCTAACACTACATTTTCACCGCCTGCTGCTCCACCATAAATAGGAATAAACCTTTTCAACACAAGTAGCGCAAAGAATTGTTTGTTGAGTTCGTCAGGGTTGGTTTTCAATTCAGCCAATGCCTTTTTACCAAATTCATTAGCTGTGGGTGAGGTAATATCAAATGTTAATTCAGGCGCCATGAGCGTATTCCCCATTACCAAATTTCCATAAACATCATCTTTCTTTTTACTGCTTGCGGCCTCTGGAGGCATGATATCATTCAACGAAACGTTTCTGTAAAACTGCGCATTCAAATTAATCAAGGCATCATAAGGTGACCCGGTCCATTCTACTGTCCCGCCTTTTACAAGAGTAAAGTCTTCTTCAACGAGACCTTTAATTCTCATTTCATAAACTCCATTATCTACAGTATACTTACCTCTCATGGTAAGATCTCCAAAATCATCCATGTTGATTTCTAGATCAGAATTTCCTTTAGCAATAATCTGGTCACCAGTTAGCGGGTCAAACACAATCGTCACTTTTGCTGCAGGTGTAACATGAAACTTCATTCCTAGAGTCAACCCTAAACGCTCGACAGTTTGCAACTGCGAATTCACAACTTCTTTTAATGAATCTGGTAAGAAAAATGATTCATCAAAAATTACAAACGAGTTCTCTTCAATATCTGCGTCACCATACATAGGCAGCACTAAGTCAGTTCCTTTATGTGTTTTCACATCCACGTCAATTTCAGTATGTCCATCAAAGCCGAAAACATCTACATATCCAGTTACATATGCTTTGCCATAATAATAAGCTCCTTCCTGATAATGACTATCCATAGCCAAGAACTTTTTTGTCATCACAGGATTATCCATATCTAGCATGATATTGTAATTCCAATCTGCCCAGTCGTAATGATAAATTTGCATTTGACAAT
>JAUHXX010000108.1 GCA_030426825.1 Bacteroidia bacterium
AGTTTGGAAATCAAAAAGTAAGTGAAGCAAGTCTTGAAGACTAATCATCCAATTTTTAGAACAGGTTTTGGAGTTGACGTCCATCAATTAGTTGAAGGACGAAAACTAGTTATTGGAGGAATTCGCATTGAGTCTCCAAAAGGTGCCTTAGGTCATTCTGATGCTGATGTATTAATTCATGCTATATGTGACGCTCTGCTCGGTGCAGCGAATCTTCGAGATATAGGATTTCATTTTTCAGATCAAGAACCCGAGTTTAAAAATATTGATAGTTTAATCCTTTTAACTAGAACAATGCAGCTGGTTCAAGACAAAGGTTATTGTTTTGGGAATTTAGATGCAACGGTAATGTTAGAGTCTCCAAAATTGAATCCTCATATTCCTAGAATGCAACAGAAATTAGCGGATACAATCGGGACTGACATAGATAACATTTCTATTAAGGCAACTACCTCTGAAAAATTGGGCTTTGTTGGTGAAGGAGATGGAATTAAAGCTTATTGTACAGCTCTGATTTATAAAAGTTAATCTTTTTATTATTCGTTAACTCCTCTTTCAATAGCTATCGCTATTTTTAGGTGTGAGAAAAATTAGGATACATTTTCGCATTCATTTGTTAGTGGTCATTTTATTAATGTCTATTCCTGAAGGATATTCTCAATCTTATAATTTTCAAAAAATCTCAATCCAAGAAGGTTTACCACAGTCGCAATCCTATGCATTATTGTTCGATAGTACCCAACATGCTTGGATTGGCACTCAAGGGGGAGGGCTTTGTAGATATGATGGACATGAATTTCAGTATTTCACGAAGCAAGATTCATTAATATCAAATAGAATTTTTTCACTAAAACAAATCGATAATAAAATTTGGGTAGGGCAAAAAGGAGGAGTTTCTTTATTTGATTTAAGAGGACGGCATTTATCAAATTACTATTCTACAAACACGAATGCTATAATAAATGACATTATTGAGTTTGAGAATAATATTTTGTTTGCAACAGACAAGGGACCTCAGTATCTAAACAACGATTCATTATTCAATTGGAATGACAATGTGACTGCGGCCGGGCAGAATACTTTTTCCTTTTTTAAAGAAAAACAGGATTTATGGTTGTGTACAGAAATTGGCTTATTGAATTTTAAAGAACCCCTAACTAAAATAAACAAGGCCAGGGGGCTTTCTGCCAACCAAGTTCAATGTGTAAAAGAGTTTGGAGATTATTGGGTAATCGGAACATATGGGGGCGGTGTGAATATTTACTCTCCAATTGAGGGTGTTTTAAAAAAGAACCCGTTTGAAAGCTTGAACGATCAAATCGTCCTAACCTTGTTTGTGGCAAAAAACGGGGAACTATGGATTGGGACCTTGAATAATGGTGTGTTTGTTTATTCCAGAAAAGATGGCTCGCTGAAAAATTACTCAGCTGCAAATGGCTTATCGAATAATCATATTAGAGTGATATCGGCAGATTTATGGCAAAACATTTGGATCGGAACATCTGGAGGTGGAGTTTCTATATTTCAAAATAGCCCTTTCGTAAAGTACAATACCGAAAATGGACTGATGGGGAATTATATCTACTCAGTATTAAAAACTGATCGTGATGGATTGTGGGTGGGAGCAGAGGGTTCTCCAGTTTTTAGAGTGAATGACACGGCGACAGTTGTTTTTGATGAAGAATATGGATTCAATTCCGAAAAAGTTAAAAGTCTATTTCAAGATGCGAATGGTGATATTTGGATTGGGACAGAAGGCCTAGGTTTAGGGATTTATTCATTGTATGACGGAAAAGACACAATTTATTCTTGGTCAAACAGCAATGGAATGTCTTCTAACTGGATCAGGGCCTTTGCTCAAAAAGATAAAAATTCACCAGTTTACATTGGAACTGGAGGTGGCGGTTTAATGGCTGTTGAAAAAACATGGGAATTCCCAGTTAAGTTAAATTTCAAAAGAATCCGTCCCGAAAATCGAGAAGCTCCTGAAAGAATAAGTTCGCTCAATTTTTGTGAAGATCAATTGTGGTTTACTTCATCTTCTGGCGAGTTTGGGTATTTGAAAAACAATCGAATTTTTTCTCAAAATAGAGGTAATAATGTGTTTAGAAATTCAACTGGGTCTAATCAAATGATTTGGTTGGGCAGTTCAGATAATGGAGTTCTTCAAATTGAAATGGATGATGATTCCATTAAATCTGAGAACTGGATTTCTGTTGAAAATGGTTTGAGTTCGAATAATATTTATCAATTAAATTTTCACGATAATTTATTGTGGCTAGGATCAGAGAAAGGGTTGGATCAGGTTCAATTTGATTCCTTATTCAATATTTTAAGCATAGAGCATTTTGGGTACGAAGAAGGATTTGAAGGGGTTGAAACCAATATCAACGCAACAGATATTGATGACGACCAAAATTTATGGTTCGGAACTGTAAACGGTTTGTTCTTATATCAAGGAGGAGAAGTGAATTATAATCAACGGAAACCTCCTGTTCTTCAATTGTTGGATTTAAGTGTTTTTTATGAATCAATAGATAGTACAGAATTTTCGGATTGCTTTGAAAACGGAGACTTAGTGAAAAGCTTGATACTTCCCTATAATATGAATCATATAGGCTTTTCCTTTAAAGCCATTCATTATGCCTACTCAAAGAATATTCGATACAGGTGGAAACTTGAAGGCGCAGACAGAAATTGGACGCCTCCTTCCAAAAATACAACGGCTACCTACAGTAATTTACAGTCAGGGTCCTATGTCTTCAAAGTTCAAGCGTCAATTGATGAAAACTGGGAAGGTCAAACTATTGAAATTCCGTTCCAAATTGATCAACCTTATTACGAAAAGTTTTGGTTTAAAATGGGGTATTATGGACTTATACTTTTATTGATTCTGATCGTGGTCTTAATTATAGTATTTAGAATTAGAAGAAAAAATAAAGCAATAAAAGAAAAGTTTGAACTTGAAAAAAACTTAATTGAGTTGGAGCAAAAAGCACTGCGACTACAAATGAACCCTCATTTTATTTTCAACGTGCTGACTTCTATTCATAATTTGATTATTCTCAATGATTCAGATAAAGCGAGATATGCCCTTTCTAAATTCTCCAAATTAATGAGACGGGTTCTTGAAAACTCAAGAGAAAAGTTCATTTCTATTGATGATGAAATTGAAACCTTAGAAAATTATGTGCAGCTTGAAAAACTGACTTCTAATTTAGATTTGGAGTTATTAATTGAAATTGATGATAAAATTGATGGAGCTGAAGAATTCTTGCCGCCTTTAATGATCCAGCCTTTTGTCGAGAATGCAATCATTCACGGGCTGAAAGAAATCGATTACACTGGTCGAATTGAAGTTGGATTTAAATTATTGAATGAACACCTATTAGAGTGTTGGGTTCAAGATAATGGAAGAGGGAGAGGAAAGGCCGCAACCATCAATGCCCAAAAAGAGAATTATCATAAATCAACGGCACTTCAAGTTACACAAGAACGACTCGCAAATTTGAACAAAACAGGAGGCTTCGTTCCTTTCGAAATATTAGATCTGACATCTAAAAACGGGGAAGCGGCAGGAACAAAAGTGATATTTAGACTAGAAATTTAAATTGACGAAAATCCCGAAGAACGAACAACGAAAAACGAACAACGAAATGTCACACTGAGCCTGTCGAAGTGAACGAAAAACGAAGAACGAAAATTCAAATTAACTCAACACCTCAAGTCTTGCAAATTTCAGCAACAATTGCTTGTTTCCAACTTTAGGAAAAAATACAGTGGCTTTTGATGGAGGAGTACCTTCCAATCCAATCACCTTTCCTTTGCCAAACTTTTCATGTTTCACATTATATCCAACCTTTAAGTCTAATAAACTTGCTTGAGCACCGGTTTTCGGTTGCTTATCTGATGGTGTAACTCTTTTAAGTTTTCTCTCTTTATCAGAAAACAACTTTTTACCAGGAACTCCAACCTTTTTCTCCAAATTAACTTGGTTTAAAGATCTTCCACCTCCTCGAGATGGATTTGCAACCTCTAAAAACTCTGCGTCTATCTCTTCAATAAAACGGCTGGGTTCTGAGGTGATAAGGTTTCCCCATTTGTATCTACTAGTGGCATAACTCAAAGTTGCTTTTGTTTCAGCTCTCGTTAACGCTACATAAAATAGTCTGCGTTCTTCTTCTAATTCAGTTCTAGAACTTAAGGCCATTTGAGACGGAAATAGATTCTCCTCTAATCCAACAATATTTACATAAGGAAATTCTAATCCTTTTGAAGCATGGATTGTCATTAAAGTGATTTTATCCAAATCTTCTTCTTTCTCATCATCTGCATCTGTCAACAAGGCTACATCCACCATGAAGTCGCTTAAAAAAGCCGTTTCACCTTCTGAGGCTGTTTCTGAGAATTCTTTAATACCTGCTAACAACGCTTGAATGTTTTCGTATCGAGATACACCCTCAGGTGATTTATCGTCATAAAGTTCCTTGAGTATCCCTGAGCTTTTTGCAATGGTTTGAGCCAATTCATAAGCATCTACCTTTTCTAACTCAACCCGATAACTTTTTATTGCGGTTACAAAGGCATTCATTTTGTTCAAGGTACCCGAAGGAATATTAGCAGGATATTTATTGGGTTCCGCAAGAACTTCCCATAAACTAACTTCATAAAGATTAGCGGCTACAATTACTTTTTCAATGCTTGTTTTTCCAATTCCTCTTTTAGGATAATTAATAACACGCTTTAAGGCTTCTTCATCCTGAGGATTTGCTGTTAGTCTGAAATAAGCAAGCAAATCTTTGATTTCTTTTCTTTGATAGAAAGATAAACCTCCATATATTTTATAAGGTAGATTGAGTTTTCTTAGAGCTTCTTCAAAAGAACGTGATTGCGCATTGGTTCGATATAGAATTGCAAAATCTGAATGATTAACTTGCTCATTCATTTTGGTCTCATAGATCATGTTGGCCACTACCTTCCCCTCTTCATTATCCGTTAAAGTTCTGATCACTTTAATTTTGTTACCATCATCATTTGAAGTCCAAACGGTTTTTTCTATTTGGTCTTTATTTTTAGAGATAATACTGTTGGCAGCATTTACAATTGTTTTGGTGCTTCTGTAATTTTGTTCTAATTTAAATGTGACACAATCCGAATAGTCTGTTTTGAAATTTAGAATGTTTTCAATATTGGCCCCTCTAAAGGAGTAAATACTCTGGGCATCATCTCCAACCACACATATGTTGTGAAATACGTCTGCCAGTTTTTTGACTATTAAATATTGTGAGTAGTTGGTGTCTTGATACTCATCAACAAGTATATACCTGAACTTGTGCTGATAAAAATGGAGAACATCAGCATGATCTCTCATCAGCACATTAGTCTTGTATAAAAGATCATCAAAATCCATTGCCCCAGCTTTGAAACATCTTTTTTCATAGGCTTTGTAAATTTCAAATAAACGTGGTTTGCCACTCATTCTATCTTCTGCCACAATATCTGTGTTGGCCTCATAAGCTGCAGCTGAAATTAAATTGTTTTTAGCTGAAGAGATTCTCCCATGAACTAAATTGGGTTTATAGGTTTTGTCGTCTAGTTTCAATTCCTTAATAATGGTCTTTAATAAACTTCTAGAATCTTGAGTGTCGTAAATAGTGAAATTGGATGGATAACCCAGCTTGTCTGAATGATGTCTGAGTATGCGTGCAAAAACAGAATGAAAGGTTCCCATGGAGATATTCTTGGCTTCAGATTGTCCAATAATCTCAGCAATTCTTCCCTTCATTTCTTTAGCAGCTTTATTGGTAAAGGTTAATGCTAGAATATTAAATGGATCAACACCTCGTTCAATTAAATAAGCAATTCTATAAGTTAATACTCTGGTTTTTCCAGATCCTGCTCCTGCAATAACCATTGACGGCCCCTCAGTATGTTTAACCGCCTCAAGCTGCTGCGGATTAAGTGTCTCCAAATAATTCATATTTCAAAACTAATCATAAATGTTTGTTCGATTTGTAGATGTTGATAATTCAACCTGATTTTTCACGAATGCATTTCTGTATTAATCCAAAAGACAATTCTCTTTAACCAATCACCAATCACCAATCACCAATCACCAATCACCAATCACCAATCACCAATCACCAATCACCAATCACCAATCACCAATCACCAATCACCAATCACCAATCACCAACAACCAACAACCAAAAACCACCCTGAGCTAATACATCAAAATATATCCTTGATTTGTCGTAACAAAAAAGCAATTCGTAGGGTAAAAATGTCTTTCAACAGAGAAATGTGAAAAATCTTCAATAATTTCTGAACAAAAGTTGTTTTATAAAAAAAACTTAATACCTTTGCACTCCGAATTTTTGCGAATTTGGGTGTAAAATATTGGAAAACATTAGATAAAATATAGTATTTAGAATATGCCAACTATTCAACAATTAGTAAGAAAAGGGCGAACTGCTCAAGTGAAGACTTCAAAGTCTGCAGCACTTGATTCGTGCCCACAGAGAAGAGGGGTTTGCGTGAGAGTATACACGACTACACCTAAGAAACCTAATTCAGCAATGAGAAAAGTTGCTAGGGTAAGGTTAACTAACGGTAAAGAAGTGAATGCTTATATCGGTGGTGAAGGACACAACTTACAAGAGCACTCTATTGTGTTAGTAAGAGGTGGAAGAGTAAAAGATTTACCTGGTGTGAGATATCACATTGTTAGAGGTGCTCTAGATACTGCTGGTGTTGAAGGTAGATTACAAAGAAGATCTAAATACGGTGCTAAAAGACCAAAGAAATAATTAGGAATAATGAGAAGAAGACAAGCAAAGAAGCATACAATTCTGCCTGATCCTAAGTACAAAGATGTACTGGTAACTAAGTTTGTAAATAACATGATGATGCACGGAAAAAAGAGTGTGTCATTTAAAATTTTCTATGATGCTATGGATATCATCCAAACGAAAGTTGAAGATGAGGCGCCATTAGATGTATGGAAAAAAGCATTGACAAATATTACTCCTGGGGTTGAGGTAAGAAGTAGAAGAGTTGGTGGAGCTACTTTCCAAATTCCTACCCCTGTAAGAGATAGCAGAAAACAATCTTTAGCAATGAGCTGGTTAATCAGCTTCGCAAGAAAAAGAAATGAAAAAACAATGGCTCAAAAGTTGGCTGCTGAAATCATTGCTGGTTCAAAAGAAGAAGGTGCTGCTTACAAGAAAAAAGAAGATATGCACAGAATGGCTGAAGCAAATAAAGCCTTTTCACATTTTAGATTCTAAGTCATGGCTAAGAAAAGAGATTTAACACATACAAGAAATATTGGGATTATGGCCCACGTTGATGCTGGTAAAACAACAACAACTGAGCGTATCCTATACTATACTGGAGTAAGCCACAAAATTGGTGAAGTACATGATGGTGCTGCAACAATGGACTGGATGGAGCAAGAGCAAGAAAGAGGTATTACAATTACTTCTGCTGCAACTACTTGTTTCTGGAAGTACCCTACTGTTCAAGGAAAACCTATTGATAGTACTTTAGATTATAGAATTAACATTATTGATACTCCTGGTCACGTTGACTTTACTGTTGAGGTTGAGCGTTCTTTACGTGTATTGGATGGAGCCGTTGCATTGATTTGTGCTGCTTCTGGAGTTGAGCCTCAGTCTGAAACGGTTTGGAGACAAGCTGATAAATACGGAGTGCCAAGAATTTGTTTCGTGAATAAAATGGACCGTGCAGGTGCTGACTTCATGAGATGTGTTAGTGAAATTAGAGAAAGATTAGGTGGTAATCCTTTACCACTTCAAATTCCAATTGGAGCTGAAGATGATTTTAAAGGTGTGGTTGATTTGATCACAATGAAAGGAATCATTTGGGATGAGGAAAACATGGGTTCTACTTATCAAGAAGTAGAAATTCCTGCTGACCTTGTTGATGAAGCACAAGAGTGGAGAGATAAATTAATTGAAGCAGTAGCTGAGTCTGATGAAGCTTTAATGGAGAAATTCTTTGAAGATTCTGATTCAATTACAAAAGAAGAAATGTTTACTGCTATTCGTAAAGCAACTATCGATATGACGGTTCAACCGATCATGTGTGGTTCTGCTTTTAAGAATAAAGGTGTTCAAACTATGTTGGATGCAGTAATGGCATTCTTACCTTCTCCTTATGATAAAGGAGCTGTAACAGGAATCAATCCTAAAACAGATGAGGAGACTTCAAGAGAGCCAGATCCAGATGCGCCAATCGCGGCATTAGCGTTTAAAATTGCTACTGACCCATTCGTTGGAAGACTTTGTTTCTTCAGAATGTATTCTGGTAGATTAGATGCTGGTTCTTATATTTTCAATACAAGAACAGATAAAAAAGAAAGAATTTCAAGAATCTTCCAAATGCACTCGAATAAGCAAAATGCGATCGATTTTATCGAAGCTGGTGATATCGGAGCAGGTGTAGGATTTAAAGATATTAGAACTGGAGATACTCTTTGTGATGAGAAAGCTCCTATCGTTCTTGAATCTATGGATTTCCCAGATCCAGTAATTGGTATCGCTATTGAGCCTAAAACTCAAGCTGATGTTGATAAATTAGGTATGGGACTTAGCAAATTAGCTGAGGAAGATCCAACATTCCAAATCTCAACTAATGAGGATTCTGGTCAAACAGTAATTTCTGGAATGGGTGAGCTTCACTTAGAAGTTTTGATCGATAGATTAAAAAGAGAATTTAGCGTTGAAGTAAACGAAGGTGCTCCGCAAGTAGCATACAAAGAGAAAATTAACGCTACAGTTGAACACAGAGAAACCTATAAAAAACAATCTGGTGGTCGTGGTAAATTCGCCGATATCCAAGTTGTTATCAAGCCTCAAGAGGATGAAGAAAAAACAGGTCTTGAGTTCATCAATAATATTAAAGGTGGTAACATTCCAAGAGAATTTATCCCTTCAGTAGAAAAAGGATTTAAAGAATCAATGAAGAACGGTGTATTAGCTGGATTCCCAATTGACTCTTTAGTTGTTGAATTGAATGATGGTTCTTACCATGATGTAGATTCAGATTCACTTTCTTTCGAAGTGTGTGCGAAAATGGCTTACAGAAACGGTTTGAAAAATGCAGCTCCTGAGTTGTTAGAGCCAATCATGTCGGTTGAGGTTGTTACACCAGAAGAAAACATGGGTGATATCGTTGCAGATTTAAATAAACGTAGAGGTCAAATGGCTGGTATGGATGATAGATCTGGAGCAAAAGTAGTTAAGGCTGATGTACCTCTTTCTGAAATGTTTGGATATGTAACAACTTTAAGAACTTTATCATCAGGTAGAGCAACTTCAACAATGGAATTTTCGCACTACGCGACAACTCCTAAGCATATTGCTGATGAAGTGATCAAGAAAGCAAAAGGACAAGTAGAAGCATAATTATATAAGATCGAAAAGAAATGAGTCAAAAGATCAGAATAAAATTAAAATCATACGATCACAACTTGGTTGACAAATCAGCTGAGAAGATTGTAAAAGCAGTGAAGGCGACAGGTGCTGTGGTTAGTGGACCAATTCCATTACCTACTCATAAAAGAATTTATACAGTTCTTAAGTCTCCACACGTAAACAAAAAAGCTAGAGAGCAATTTCAATTGTGTGCTTATAAAAGATTGATAGACATTTATAGTTCATCATCTAAAACAGTAGACGCATTGATGAAATTAGAGCTTCCTAGTGGAGTTAATGTTGAAATCAAAGTTTAATTAAAGTAATTAAACGATTTAATAAATAAAGTATGCCAGGGATAATTGGAAAGAAAATCGGAATGACTAGCATCTACAGTGCCGAGGGCAAGGCAACGCCATGCACAGTGATAGAGGCTGGTCCTTGTGTTGTTACACAAGTGAAAACCGAAGAAAAAGATGGTTACGAAGCAGTTCAACTTGCTTTTGGAGACAAAAGAGAGAAGAACACACCTGCAGCCATGAAAGGTCACTTCAAAAAAGCGAAAACAACACCAAAAAGAAAATTGGTCGAGTTTGACGGAATGAATGATCTTAATTTAGGTGATGTTGTCAATGTAGAATTATTTGAAGAAGGCGAATACGTAGACGTAATCGGAACTTCAAAAGGAAAAGGTTTCCAAGGGGTTGTTAAACGTCACGGTTTTGGTGGTGTTGGTCAGGCGACTCACGGTCAACACAACAGAATGCGTGCTCCTGGATCAATTGGTGCTGCTTCTTATCCTGCGAGAGTATTCAAAGGAATGAGAATGGCCGGTCAAATGGGTAATGTACGTAAACAACAAGCCAACCTTCAAATATTGAAAGTATTAACTGATAAGAACTTGATTTTAGTGAAAGGATCTATTCCTGGACACAAAGGTTCTTTCGTAGTAATTGAGAAGTAAGATGGATATTAAAGTTGTAGATACCAAAGGAAAAGAGACTTCTAAAAAAGTTACATTGGCAGATTCTATTTACGGAATTGAACCAAATGATCACGCAATTTACTTAGACGTAAAACAGTATTTAGCTGCAAACAGACAAGGAACGCACAAATCGAAAGAAAGAG
>JAUHXX010000109.1 GCA_030426825.1 Bacteroidia bacterium
ATGTCAGGAAGCTAAATATTAAAACCCTTCATCAATTTTGATGGAGTCAATCATATGATCCAGATTCTCTCGAAGACCTAAATCTTCTATTGCTTCTCTTACCCTGTCCTTATGATATCCCTTGTCTTGACTAGCATCAAAGGAGACCTCACTTCGGATATCATACTTGAGTTTAGCCAAGGCCTGGTCAGGGTCATTCCGTAAAATGTTGTCAATGTAACGATTGAGATTTTTGGATGCCTTCTTTTGACGGTCAACCCTAAGTTTTTTCCAATTTTTGAAGAATGTGAAAAATTAGGAATGGCCATAATGATTCACCCCTGGGAAATGATGGGCTTTCATAGTATGGAAAAATACTGGTTACCTTGGCTAGTAGGGATGCCTGCAGAAACTTCTCGTGCAATGGCTTCATTGATATTTGGAGGAGTGATGGAGCGTTTGCCTAATTTGAGAATATTACTTTCTCATGCGGGCGGTTCGTTTATTCCGACCATTGGAAGAATAGAGCATGGTTTTAATTGCCGTCCTGATTTGGTGGCAGTGGACAACAAAGTTAATCCAAGAGAATATCTCGGTAAATTTTGGACTGATTGTATCACGCATGATATTGACCTATTAAAATACATTTTAAAAGTGCAGGGGTCAGAGAAAGTTTGTTTAGGAACGGATTATCCATTCCCCCTAGGAGATTTGGAGGTTGGTAAGTTTATTGAAGAGAGCGATATTGCAGAACAAGATGTTGAGAATATTTTTTGCAATTCTATCTTATCATGGTTGGATTTAGATAAATCCAAGTTTTTATAGCATCACGAAAATTTAGAACTAAAAAAACCGTCTCAGCTTAGCCGAGACGGTTTTTTCTATCCTTTTAATGATCGGTTTATTTTACACCGTGCATGAATTTCTTAATTACTGGGTTGATAATAATTGCAAACAATCCCATTCCGATAGGAATTAATGTGAATATCAAGAAGAACGTTGAAAGTGAATATTCAGCTTGAATTTCTTCAACCATTTCTCCCATAGATCCCGCAAGTTTATTTCCAATTGCAACTGCAAGGTACCAAACTCCGAACATGAATGCGATCATTCTTCCCGGAACCAATTTACTCACGTACGATAGTCCTACAGGTGATAAACATAATTCACCCAGCGTATGGAATAGATAAGCGAAGACGAGCCACATAGAGCTCACCAGCACAATTTCACCTCCTGGTCCCACATTTTCGATTCCAGCAGATCCCCAAGCTAATGCTCCAAACCCAATTCCTAATAAGATCAATCCTAAACCATATTTAACCGGACCGCTCGGATTGTATTTGCTTTCCCACCACTTAGAAAAGAGTGGAGCAAACATAATAATGAATAGAGAGTTTAAGATTCCAAACCAGGTGGCTGGAATTTCAACCTCATTTTCCTTAATTCTCGTAACAGTGGCCTCAACTAATTCAGATGGTTTTCCGTTTAGTACTTGATCGTCCTTATATTTTATTGCGGCCTCAGGTGATTTGAATGCAAACCCTCCTCTTTTCTTAGGGACTATTTTAAACGCTTGTCCAAGTTTTAGGTCTATCGGTTCAATAATGGTAGTAGAATCCAGCACGACAAAATCAGTTGCTGCCAATTCAGTGCTTTCCATCATTGGAGCAAAAGTTGTGTCTGCTGCTCCTGTTTCTTCATTAATTTCAATAGATCCTACACTCTGATAAGCAGCAACGTAAGCATTTGATGCCAGGTTTCTGTCTATTTTCCAAATTACAATTGCCCATATGAAAAGGAAACTTAAACCAAGGATCAAATTCGATAGGAAATATTTTTTTATAGTTTGCTTGAATAACATTACCAACACCCATGTAATAATCGCGATTGGAACAATAGTTATAATTACATCAAGAATGATGAACATAGTGTAATATCCGCCTGACATTACTCTATCGGTAAAGCCAGCAGCAAAAATCGTCATTGATCCACCCGCTTGCTCAAATGAAGCCCAAAAGAAGACTGTAAAGAATGCAAAAATGGCAACAACAATCATTTTATCTCTAACCACAGTGCCGTATCTAACAATTCTTGATACAAGTAAAAAGATGAACAAAATAAAGGCAATGCCTATTGAGAAGGATGCTCCGCTCATTCCACCTACATTGAAGTTAAGAACGTTAAGACCACCTATCTTCGACAATGGATCATTAATGATCCAGACAACAGCTATCACAGCTGCGGTCCACATCAGAATTTTATCAACCATTGTGAATGGATTGAATTTATCACCTTTATCTAGTTTAGGACTGTTAGCCTCGTCTAAAATTTCATCTGATTCTTTCTTCTCTTCTTGTGGTTCTAATTCTGGAACTTTGCCTTTTTCAGGAGCAAGACCAACATTACCCAGGATTTTTTGAGCAAACATGAATTGGAACATCCCTAATAACATGAATATACCAGCTAATCCGAATCCATAACTCCATGAAACGCTCTCACCAATGTATCCGCATAACATGATTCCTAAGAAGGCTCCAGCATTTACACCCATATAGAAAATGGTGTAGGCACCATCTTTTTTCTCAGGCACATCCTTATACATATGAGAGATGATAGAAGTCATGTTTGGTTTAAAGAAACCGTTACCAAATATCAATAAAGCAATTCCTAAATAAAGGGCTAGTTCATTTTCTAATGCCATAGCAGCATGACCAAAAGTCATCAAAAGGGCACCAATAACAACGGCTTTTCGATAGCCAATTAATCTATCGGCAATGTAACCTCCCAAGATAGGGGTGAGGTAAACCATTGATGTATAGGTTCCATAAAGAGATAAGGCTTGACCAGATGTCCAATCCCATCCTCCAAGACCTGGAGAACTGATTAGGAATAACACCAATAGTGCTCTCATTCCATAGTAGGAGAATCTCTCCCACATCTCAGTAAAAAACAGTACAAAAAGCCCGGCTGGGTGACCTAATACTTTTGACTCAAAAAAGTTGTCTGTTGAATTTCCTTGCATGGTAAATCGTTGTTTTCTTTTCTAACAATTAGTTTTTTTAGCTCATTTCATCATCTACAAGATGATCTGTAATTTCAAATCCTTCTGCTTCCTCATGAATGGTTCCTTCTTGATCTTCAGCTCCGTGAGTAAGTGCTTTTAGTTTTTTCAAAAAGATGATAATTAATAACCCAAATATTACACAAAATGCTGCGATTCCTGTGAATAAGGTGTACTCTCCAAGTCCTTCTGCAGATTCTCCTAACAAACCGGCTAATTTATTTCCAAATCCGGTCATTGCAAAATATGTTCCCATCATAATTGACGCATATTTTAGTGGTGCCAGTTTCGTTATGAATGACAATGCTACTGGTGAAGCACATAGCTCGCCAATAGTATGGAACAAATAAGCAAAAACAAGCCAATACATTGCTGAAGAACCAGCCGACTCATATTCTGCCGCTGCCGCAGTCATGAATAAAAATCCAGAACCCATTATAATGGTTCCAATTGCCATTTTAAATAATGATGAAGCTTCTTTGGATTTTAATTTACGTTTAGCCCAAAATGCAGCAATCACCGTTCCGAATATAATGATGAACATGGCATTCAAAGACTGGAAAACAGACGCTGGAATCTCAGTACCGAAGAACATTCGATTTGTTTTTTCCATTGTATAGATGTTCATTAATCCACCGGCTTGCTCAAATGCACCCCAGAATACGATCACAATTAAGAATGATAAAAACAAAACAATTACTCTATCCTTTTCTATTTTTGTTAATGGTTTTTTAGCTGCCTCTTTAATTTTAGGATCTTCTGATTTCCCGATAAAGTTACCAACATGTGTCAGGTGCTTCTGCCCTAACATGTAAACCAACTGACCTAAAACCATACCTATTCCTGCGAGTCCAAATCCATAATGCCATCCGTGAACTTCACCAACATATCCAACAATCAGACTTGACAAAAACGCTCCAATGTTAATTCCAATATAAAAAATCGTAAACCCTTTATCCCTTCTAATATCTCCTTGCTTGTATAAGCCACCCACCATAGTTGAAATATTTGGTTTTAACATTCCAACACCAGCAATGATTAATCCAAGACCTGAATAGAATGCCCACATCTGCTCAATCGCCAATACTCCGTGTCCAATGCAAAGTAACAGTCCTCCGACCATCACAGATTTCTTTTGTCCAAGAATTTTATCAGCAATTATTCCACCAGGAATGGAGGCAACATAAACTAGCATAGTGTACCATCCATAGAGAGCAAGTGCATCTCCATTTGACCAACCTAAACCTCCGTTTTCGCCTGTAGTTTGAGATACCATGTAAAGAACCAATATAGCTCTCATACCATAGTACGAGAATCGTTCCCACATTTCAGTAAAAAATAACACGTAAAGCCCAATCGGATGACCGAACATTTCTTTCTGACTAGGGGCTGCGGTATTACTCATAAGTATCCTAAAAAGTTTAAGCCCGTGAAATTAACCAAAATAAAATTAATCACACTACCGTTTGTCAAAATTTAATGCATTAAAACAGCTTTATTTTTTGATTAATTGAAAGTTAATCTTCTAAAACATAAACTTTAACGAATTCTTTATACCGTTAAGATAATTTTTGGGCCATCAAGAAGATTTATAAATTACCTTTGTGGCCGATTACTAAAAAGTACATATGATCCGCTCAAAATATTATTTATTCAGTGTCATTTCAATTTTTTTCTTAGCCTCATGTGGTGCGGATGAAACAGTTGAAAATGAAGAAGTTTCAAATTCAGATTCGTTAGCTGATTTTCCTATTGATTATCACTCTTATTCCAATGTTTATGATGTTTATACATCTCACTTGCACTTGAATATTAATGTTGATTTTGATTCAAAAACGATATCAGGCTGGGTTGATCACGATATTGTAAATAAAAACGGCACCAATAAAATGGTGTTTGACATCAATCAATTGGATATTGAAAAAGTGCTTCTTGAAGATTCAGAGGAAACGGCTTTTGAAATAGGAGAGCATGATGACCTATTAGGAGCTCCGCTAACTGTGGATATTACACCTGAAACTAAAAAGGTAAGTATTTTCTTTAAAACATCACCTGAAGCAAATGCTTTACAATGGTTATCTAATCAGCAAACTGCGGGTAAAAACAATCCCTATTTGTTTACACAAGGACAAGCAATTTTAACCAGAACTTGGATTCCGTGTCAGGATACCCCTGGAAACAGAATAACTTATTCTGCTGATGTTCAAGTTCCAAGTCAATTAATGGCCGTAATGAGTGCTGATAATCCTACCGAAAAAAGTGCGGATGGTAAGTATCATTTTGAAATGGATAAACCTATCCCTTCATATTTGATAGCCTTAGCGGTTGGTGATTTAGAATTTGCTTCACTAGGGGATAGAACGGGTGTGTATGCAGAGCCTTCAATGATCGATAAATGTGTTTATGAATTTGTTGATGTAGAAAAAATGGTAATTGCAGCCGAAGAATTATATGGTGAGTATAAGTGGGGTAGATATGACCTAATTGTACTTCCACCATCTTTTCCTTTTGGAGGAATGGAGAATCCTAAGTTAACATTTGCAACACCAACTATTTTAGCTGGAGACAGATCTTTGGTTTCATTAGTTGCGCATGAATTGGCGCACAGTTGGTCAGGTAACTTAGTTACTAATGCTACTTGGGATGATTTTTGGCTAAATGAAGGATTCACTGTTTATTTTGAGAACAGAATCATGGAGCAGGTTTACGGAAAAGAGTATGCTGATATGTTAATGCAAATTGAATATCAAGGTTTAGAATATGAAAATGAGGATATCAGTGCCGGAGAATTTCCTGAAGATACACACCTGAAATTAGATTTAGAAGGAAGAGATCCAGATGAAGGAATGACTGCAATTGCCTATGTTAAAGGCGCTTTTTTCTTAAAAACATTGGAGGCAAAAGCAGGAAGAGAAACGTTTGACGCTTTTTTAAATAAATACTTTGCAGATCATGAATTTCAAACCTTAACTACTGAAGATTTTGTTGCTTATTTAGAAGATAATTTATTAGCACCGAATGATCTGGAATTCAATGTGGATGAATGGGTATACGGTAAAGGTATTCCCGATAACTGCGTGAAAATTGAGTCAGACAAATTCGCCAAAGTGGATGAGAAATGTGAATTAATTACTCAAGTAAATTCGGCTAAAGAGCTAGAGATTTCTGAGGATTGGTCTACACATGAATGGTTACATTTTATCAGACACATTCCTGGTGATGCTGATGCTGATGACCTTGCCATGCTAGATGCTGAATTCAATTTTAGTGACTGTGGTAATTCAGAGATAATGGCTGAATGGTATGTGCTGTCTATCAAGTTAGGCTATGATAAAATTAATAATCCAATGAGAGAGTTTTTAGTGAATGTTGGGCGTAGAAAGTTCTTACAACCTATTTATACTGAACTTGCGAAAAGTGATTCAGGATTAGCATTAGCTAAAGATATCTATAAAGATGCAAGACCTAATTACCATTCAATTTCCTATATAACCATAGACGAGATTTTGGGTTGGGAAAGTTAATTGAACAAAAAGTAGTTTTGAACCGTTTCAGTTTTCTGGGACGGTTCTTTTTTTGGCTGTAACTTTTCCCTAAATTGATCGTCCAACAAGTACCATGAAGAAAGGACTCTTTTTTTCATTTCTCATTTTAATAGGATTTGCATCCTTTGGGCAATACGTTGTAAAAGGCAATGTCTATGATGAAAACCAACAAGGTATTCCTGGTGCTAGAATTGCCATGCAGAATTCAACCTATGGGGTCCCTACGAACGCAAAAGGAGCTTACTTTCTTGAGATAGATACTCCTGGTGAAGTTATTATCACCTATTCTATGTTAGGGTTTGAGTCTAAAACAGATACGATTCAGGTGACCGATCAAATTGTTGTCCATGATGTGGTTTTGGTAGAACAATCACTCTCTTTGAACACAGTTGAAATCTATGCTGATAAAAGAGATGTGGCAAAAGAAGTAATGAAAGCTGTTATTGATAACAAGAAAAACATGCAGCGGCAGTATGAGAGTTATCAATGTTACACCTATATCAAAACAAGTTTAGAAAAAGAGAATCGCTTCCCAATGTTTAAGCAAGAAGATGAACCTGAAGGAAAGCAGAAAATGAATTTCATAGAATCTTATGCCCTCAGTAAATTTCGAGCCAGTAACACTTATAAAGAACAGGTGATTGCTCATCAAGATTTCTCTGATAAAGGGGCAAGTTCAGTAGTTGTGAGCGCCGACTTCTCTAATCCAAATAGTATTTTACCTTCCCAATCAATTGAGTATAATCCATACATCTTTTTTGAAAAAATAGAAGATGGAGATTTTGACCTGTATCAGAATTTGATAGAATTGCCTAAGGTGAGTTCAAAGCCCATGGTTTCTCCTGTGGCCTTAAATGCATTTGTAAACTATAAATTCTATTTAAAGTCAGTTTTTATTGAAAATGGCGAAAAAATCTATGACATTATTGTTGAGCCTAGATTCAAAGAAGCCGCCCTCTTCTCTGGGAACCTATACATTATTGATTCTCTTTGGGTGATTAAATCAATGGATTTATCCATCAATTCAACATCCATGGATTATTTCAAGGACTTTAGAATAATTCAAGATTACGAGCAAATAGATAGTAAGTGGGTGCCAGTTAGACGAGAATTTATATATACATTAAATGATGGTTCGGATGTTGTCATGGCTAATACAAGAGTGAATCATTCTGATTATCAATTTGATCTTGAATTTGATAAAAATGAATTCAAAAATGTCATCATGACCTATGAGGATGATGCTTTTGATAAGGATAGCGCCTATTGGGCTGAGACAAGACCCATTCAACTTAATGTTAATGAATTGGCCTTTATTGCAGAGCAAGATAGCATAGCTAAAGAACGAGAATCTGATGAATATATAGATAGCGTAAATACAGAGTACAATAAAATTTTGTTTTGGGATGTGATTCTAAGTGGAGTAGGATTCAGAAATCGTGAAAAGAAGCGTGAAATTTATATCAACCCGCTGATCAATCAGGTTCAACCTTTTGGTATTGGTGGTTATCGTCACCGACTTGGAGGATCTTATTCTAAAGAATTCGAAAATGCACAGAAAATAAGAGTTAGAGGAGATATTGATTATGGATTCAGAAATAAAGATGTTAAGGGTCAACTGAATACCGAATACACGTTTTTACCAAAGAAGTTTGGGAGCTTCGAAGTAGGAGGGGGAGATATTTATGATTTTGTCACCTTTGAGCAATCGATCAGTAATTTTTTCAGCAGAGGGAATTATGTAAGAAAAACCTTTGTCTCTCTTAGTCAACGATTGGAATTATTTAATGGACTCTACGGCAGGTTATCTTACGATTACTCAAAACGTGAAAGTATCGCAGGATTAGAATTGGCACCTTGGGCTGATTCGCTTGGTTCGTTGTTAGGATGGCAACCACCACAACCTTATGAAACTTATACTGTTTCAATTTTCGAGTTGGAATTTTTATATCGATTTAAGCAAAAATATATCATAAAAAAAGGCAAGAAAATTGTTGTTGGGACTCAGTTTCCCGAACTTCGCTTGACCTATAAAAAAGGTGTTCCGGATATGTTTGGGAGTGATGTGAATTTTAATTTTATTGAGATTGGAGCATCAGATGAAATCACTTTTGGAACCTTTGGAAAGATGAAATGGGACGTAGAGGCTGGATCCTTTTTGGGCGATCAAAACAATCTGGACCAGATTCAATTTATTGAACGAAAATTCTTCAGAGGATCAGATCTCTTTTTCTTCTCAAATCCCCTAATGACCATGCAATTGTTGGACTCAACGTTTAATACGGTAAGACCGTATATGCAGGCATTTGTCATTCATCACTTTAATGGAGCTTTATTAGGAAAGGTACCTTTAATTAATAAGTTGAAACTTGAACTGGTTGGGGGAGGCGGAATCCTATTGATTGATGATATTAACTATAGGCATCTTGAGTTCTATGCAGGTATTGAACGTAAAATTAAAATTCGTAGACAATTATTTAAGTTGGCCGTATTTTATGTCGTCAGAGAAAACAATCAAGCCTCGGTCAATTTCAATTTCAAATTTGGCCTTGATTTCTTTAATTCTTGGACAAATACTTGGTCATGGTAGGTGTTTAATCCTAGATTCTAAATGGTTTAAGGGTCCTTTTTATCATTTTGTCGATTTTCTGTTTAAAATTAAGCAACTAGCAGTTTTTGATTACGTCTTGCTTAAAGACAACTCAAATTCTATGAAAACATTAAGAATTGCCCTAATCCTTTTATTTACGCTTTCATTGACTGCTGTAAATGCACAATTTCCTGGATGTCCAACTGTGGATGCGGGAGTAGATCAAACCCTGCCTTGTGCAACAAACTGTACAAATTTATCAGCGACACCGTTTCATGCTGGTGCCACCAATACTTATACAGTTGCATCAATTCCACATGCGCCACCAATTGCTTATAATCAAGCAGGAGGTACGGTTGTCTCTGCTGGTACTGATGATGTCTGGAGTCCTGTAATTAATCTACCTTTTCCTTTTTGTTTTTATGGTCAAACCTATACAACTTGTAAAGTAGGATCAAACGGCGCGATAGATCTTGGGCCGGCTGCTGGAGGTGGTTATCATCCGTGGAGTTATACTCAGGATTGTCCTAATGCAGGATTAACAGATGATGGAGATATTTTCGGTGTTTTACAAGATATTGATCCTTCAGTATGTGGTCAAATTAAATGGTATTTGTTAGGAACTGCGCCTTGTAGAATTTTTGTCGTTTCGTTCAATAATATTTGTCATTATAGTTGTACGAATTTACAATCTAGAACAATGATGGTTTTATATGAAACTACTAATGTTATAGATGTTTACGTAGAGTCAAAACCAACTTGTGGTGGCTGGAATGGAGGTCATGGAATTATCGGTATCCAAAACCAAACCGGAACTGCTGGTATTGCTGCCCCTGGAAGAAATACAAATCCAGGTAACTGGACAGTAAATACTCCAGAAGGTTGGAGATTTACTCCAAATGGTGCACCTATTTATACTGTTGAATGGTATGATGGGGCAACGCTTTTAGGTACAGGAAACAATATTAATGTTTGTCCTTCAGGAACTTCTACCACTTATACTGCTCAAGTTACTTACACAAGATGTGATGGTGTTCAAATAGTTGAAACCGATAATGTATCAGTCAATTATGGTAATTTACCTGCGCCAGCTGTTGCAACAGGAGATGAAACCTGTGATGGTGCCAATGATGGAACTGTTTCAATTGATAATGCGCCGGGATCAGGCCCGTATACAGTAGATATTGCAGGTCCTTCTAATCAACAATTTATCGAGCCGAATACGGCTGGAGGAATTGCGAATTTCTCTGGTTTACCAGATGGCAATTATACATACACAGTTACGGATGCAGGAGGTTGTACTTTTACAGGGAATTTTACGATCAATCCTGGA
>JAUHXX010000110.1 GCA_030426825.1 Bacteroidia bacterium
AAGATCTATAGGAGGAATATTAAATACAGATTGGTGGGAATTTGATCCCATAGCGAATACATGGTCTACTAAACCAAGTTTCCCTGGTAACCAATGCAGAGGAGCAGTAGCTTTTCTTTTAGAGGATTTGATTTTTGTAGGAACAGGTCAAACAACTTCTGGATTTACAAGCGATTTTTATGCCTACGACATTACAAATGATCAATGGCTGGGTGGAGTATCAACATTTCCAGGTTCACCAAGAACATCAGCAGTTGCCTTTACTATAGGCGATAAAGCATATGTTGGAACAGGAGGAACGGGTTGTGGAACAACTGACTTTTACGAATATAAATTAAGCAACAACACTTGGGTGCAACGGGCTAATGTCGGAACCTTAATCAGACAAGAAGCCGTTGGATTTGCTGTAAATGGGAGGGGATATATTGGAACGGGAGATAATTGCTCCAGTGGAACAAATTATAAAGACATGTGGGAATATGATCCTGCTACCGATACATGGACAGAAATAGAAGAATTTGGTGGATCGGCTAGACGATACTTGGACGTCTTTGTAATTGGAAACAAGGCATTTTGTGGACTTGGTACGAGTGGCGTGAATTATGCCGATTTATGGGAGTTTGACCAAACGCTTTCGGTAATTTCTCGAAATAATAATTTGCTTGAATTGCAGAACTTCCCTAACCCAGTCGCCCAATATACTACGTTCTTTCTTAACGATCTACCAACAGGGGTTGATTATGCTGACTTGAGCTTAGAAATTTATAATATCACTGGACAAATGGTTTTCAATTCGATTTTCGATTCAAATGAATTAGTGTTTAATAGAACTATTGAACCTGCTGGAATGTATTTCTATTCACTGACCTATGAAGGACAGCATGTGAAAACTGGTAAATTGATTTTAGAATAATGAAATTATTATTCGTTTCAATATCTATTCTTTTCGTTTCGTTTATTGGTCATTCGGCCCATATATGGAATCAAAAAGCATCTATTCCAGCTGAAGGCCGGCATAGAACTACGGGTTTCTCAATTGGGAACAAAGGATATATTGGTCTGGGACATTATAATTCTGGACCACTAGGCAATGTAGCCAAAGCCGATATTTGGGAATATAGCCCTGCGGATGATTCATGGACTCAAAAAGCTGATTATGGTGGAGGAGCAACATACGGCGCAACAGCTTTTACAATTGGTAATAGAGCCTACGTTGGTGCCCACGTCTATGGCTCTCAAGAATTTTACGAATTTAACCCACAATCTAATACTTGGTCTATAATAGCACCTTGCCCAGGAGGAAGTTCAGACCACCCATCATTTACTGTAAATGACAGAGGCTATTTCATTGGCACAAACGCCTTATATGAATATGAGCCGACTTTCAACACTTGGATAACTCATGGTTCAACTCCCGTTTCTGTTTGGTCATGGGACAAAGCTTTCAGCGTTGACGGGAAAGGTTACTTACTGACAGATAACGGCTTTTTTGAATACAAACCTAGCACGGATAATTGGGCAATGAGAGCTCAATTTCCAGGAGAAGCAGTTGGAGGTTGGTCATGTTTTGGAATCAACGGAAAAGGATATGTTGCCACAGGATATATCAGCTTCCTTAACCCTACTTCTCGCCAAACTTGGCAATATGACCCTCAAGTAAATGAATGGCATCAATTAGCTGATCTACCAGGGTCAACCAGAAGATTTTCTGCTTCGTTTAAAATAGGAAACAAAGGCTATCTTGGAACAGGAACCAATGGAACTAACTTGAAAGATTTTTGGGAATTTGATGAAACTTTAGTCGCTGAGGAAAATTCTCATCAAGTAAATCTAACAGTATTCCCTAACCCAACCGTTGATGACCTATTTATACAGTTTTCTGATTTTATTTTCACGGATATTATTACAATCGATATTTATAATCAATCTGGTGAAATCGTTTTACAACAAAACCTTAACCAGGCTAACAATAAAATTGAATTGAAACATCTATCAAAAGGCATTTATTTTTACAATATTTATGCTTCAAATGAAGATTTGAAGCAAGGAAAAATTATTTTGAATTAATTATGAAAAAAAACTTACTCCTAATTTTTATTCTTAGTTTTTCACTTTTCGAAGCTGCATATGGTCAAAACATGTGGACTGAGAAAGCTTCTTTTGGAGGCGAAAAACGAACCCGAGCGGTTTCATTTGCAATTGGCGATTACGGATATGTTGGATGCGGTGAAGACACCGTTGAAATGACTCACAATGATTTATGGAGATACGATCCTGTTGCAGATGTTTGGTCTCAAATGATGACTTTACCTGGCTCAACTAGAAGAAATGCTACCGGTGTAGCAATTGGCGATAAAGGCTATGTTGGATTAGGTGCGGATTCATCTGTATCTTCAGCTGGTTCAATTTTAGATGACTGGTGGGAATATGACCCAAATACTAACGCTTGGACTCAAAAAGCCAATTATCCAGGAGGAATTGATGTGAATGGAAGTTCAGGTTTTCAAGGCGTTTATTTCGCTACAGCCTTTGCAATAGATACCAAAGGATATGTTTGCGGGGGTAAAATGGGATCAGATTTTTACGGAACAGATCTTTGGGAATATGATCCTGGCTCAGATTCATGGACTAGAATGGCTGATTTTCCAGGAGGAGATCGCTACCAAATGTCAAGTTTTAGTGTAGAAGGAATGGGATACGCTGGAATGGGTATTGACCATGATTTGTTCAGAAAAGATTGGTGGAGATATGATCCAAACACAGATAGTTGGACACAAACCACCTCACTACCTGGATCTGAGAGAGCAGCTGCTAGTTCTTTCGTATTAGGTCAAAGAGGGTTTATTGTTTTTGGATCTGATGGTGGATACAAAGACGAACTTTGGCAATATAATCCATTTACGGAAGCTTGGAATATAAAAGCGAACTTTCCACCTAGCGGAAGAAAAAACGGAATTGCTTTCGCTATTGGCGACAAAGGTTACGCCGGAACGGGTTCAGCAGCAACGGGTAAAAAACGAAGCTTTTTCGAGTATGCTCCACTCCATCCAATTGGATTTAGCGAAAACTCAACAGCTGACATTAGCGTTTATCCAAACCCAATAGTTGATCAAGCACAAATTATTATTAACGGCACAGATGAGGCATTATCTTATGAAATTTGGGATTTGACAGGAAAACTGATCACCAAAGAGTCTCTATTCTCTAATACACTATTTGTCAATCGTAATGACTTCAATTCAGGAACCTACCTGATAATAATTAAAGATGCTGACGCCAACACAATTAAAACAGATAAATTGATCTTTATATGAGAATAGCATTCATAACTTTATTTCTTGCTACAGGAATTTCATCTTTTAGTCAAGATGCTTGGATTCAAAGAGATTCAATTAAAGGACCAACTCGTGCAAACGCTGCTTCTTTCGTGATAGATAATGATGACGGATATATAGTTTCAGGATATGACGGTTTTGGTAAAAAAAGATCTGCTGTTTCTTATGATGTTGATCAAGATGATTGGGATTCTGAAACTTCATTAGGAGGCGTAACTGGAGATGGCTTGAACAGAACCTCTGCTATAGGCTTTAATGCTAATAATTATGGTTTCGTTGGCCTTGGAGAAGGTGAAGGATTCGTTTTCCAAGATTTATGGAAGTATGATAAACAAACTGATGCCTGGACCCAAGTAGCAGATTTTATTGGTCCTGCTCGTACGCAGGCGGTTAGCTTTGCAATTGATGGTTTTGGTTATGTGGGAACCGGAAAAGGGGCAGATTTATCAACACTTTACAACGATTTTTACAAATATGATGAAGCCTTAAACACATGGACCCAAGTTGCAGACTTTCCTGGAACAGGAAGAATGGATGCGGTAGGTACAACATGTGGAGCTCAAGGTTATGTTGGTTTCGGATATGATGGCACCAGCGACACGTCAGACTTCTATCAAGATTTTCCCTTAACTGATACTTGGAATCAAATCGCAAGTTTCCCGGGTACTGCGCGAATCAATGCGGTAGCATTCGGCGTTTTTCCTCAATTATTTATTGCTACTGGTGATGATGGGTTTAATTATTTAAATGACACTTGGGAGTATAACGTGTTTGGCAACGTTTGGTCGCAAAAGGCAGATTTTATAGGTGATCCTAGATCAGGAGCGAGTGCTTTTGTGATTGAAAATCGACCTTTCGTAGGTGGTGGATTCGGATCAGGAGTTTATTATGATGATTTCTATGAATACACCTTTACTTTGTCAACAGAGGTGCTTTCAATTGTTGATGTAGACATATTTCCAAATCCAACAAGTGATTATTTAACAGTTCGTTTATCAGAAAACCTCAAATATCCAAGTTTCAGATTGTTCTCTAGTGATGGAAAAGAAGTTATAATAGAATCGAATTTGCAAAATTCTTATCAAGATATTACGCTAAATTTGTCCGACATTAAATCTGGAATTTATTATTTAGCAATTTATGAAGACGGACAACTTGTTCAAAACAAATCAGTTTCGGTACTTTCTAATTAGTGCAGTGATTGCTGCGTTGATATTGAGTTGTGACTCAAACTCTGCAGAAAATGAAAAATCTGAAACCTCTTCAATCGTAGACACTTCTGTAGAAGTTGATACGAGTAAATCTGAATTAGAATCTGACTATCTTGAGAACGAAAACTATTCTTATCAAACGATATTGAATGATTCTATTGGATGGGGCTACCAAATTTTAAAAGGTAATAAAGTCTATATCAATCAGCCTCATATCCCAGCCATTTCAGGAAACAATGGATTTAAATCTGAAGAAGATGCAGCAAAAACGGCAGCATTCGCAGTATACAAAATCGAAAATGGAATCATGCCTCCTACCCTTTCGAAATCAGAACTTGATAGTTTAGGGGTAATAGATATAAAAGAAGAATAAGATTAGATATCTTTGTAAAAGTTTATTCGATTTAAATGAAAATTATAATTACCGGTGGAGGAGCTGTAGGCTACCACATTGCAAAAATGATGGCCAGTGAGGCTCACGATATTTATCTTATAGATGAAAACAAAGACCGGCTAAATTATGTTCAATCTCACTTAGATGTATTCGCCATTCATGGAGACGGAAAATCCATCTCTGTATTGAAAGAAGCGAAAATTGAACAGTGTGATTTATTAATTGCTGTAACGGCTAATGAAGAGACCAATTTATTGGTATCTATTTTGGCTAAAAAATTTGGAGCAAAACGCACGATTGCAAGAATCAACAACCTAGAACTACAGCAACAAAGCAATATCGAAATATTTGAATCTTTAGGAATTGACACGATTATCTCACCGGTTCAACTGGCAGCTGAGGAAATCATCAGATTAGTCGATAATTCTGTATTCACAGATGATCATGAGTTTGAAGATGGAAAATTGACTGTTTTTGGAATTTCCATTGATGATTCAAGTCCACTTAAGAACAAAACGATTTCAGAATCCGCCTATCTAAACCCGGATTTATCTTTTAAACCAATTGCATTGCATAGAAAAGAGGAAACAATTATTGTTAACTCTGAAACAACCATTAAGGAAGATGATATTGTTTATTTTATCTCAAACGAAGAAGCAATAGATTCTGTCATCAATATTTGCGGAAAGGAGTGTTTTGAAATTCGAAACATAATGATCCTCGGAGGAAGCAGCATTGGAGTACTCGCGGCTCAACTCCTTGAAAACCAATACAAAGTAACCTTAATTGAAAAAGACAGAGAACTAGCTGAAGAAATCGCTGGGAAACTGAAAAATACATTGGTTCTAAATATAGATGGTAGAGACGTATCGGCTATTGAAGAAGAAGGCCTTGCAGATATGGATGCATTTATTGCAGTAACTGGGGACTCTGAATCAAACATCATGTCCTCATTGGTTGCTAAGAACCATAATGTTAAGAAAACTATCGCGAGGGTCGAGAATATTGACTATATCCATCTTTCTCAAAACATTGGAATTGACACCTTAATTAATAAAAAAATCATTGCTGCCAGCAATATTTTCAAGTATGTGAGAAAAGGTGATGTTACCGCAATTGCCAATCTACATGGAGTAGATGCTGAGATTATAGAATTCGTTGTAAAACCTAATTCTAAAGTAACGAAGAAACGAATTCGAGACCTTAAATTCCCTAAAACTGCCAATATTTCGGGTGTTGTTAGAAACAATGTTGGATTCATTCCTTTCGGAGGGTTCCAATTAGAGGCTGGAGACCGTGCTGTTGTTTTTTCATTGACAGAATCTATTCATAAAATAGAGAAATTCTTTGCTTAGATGGCGAAAAGCATCATTAACGGACAAGTAATTACTCATGTTGTAGCAAACATAATTATCATCATGGGAATTCTAATGCTCCCAGCTTTAGGATTTTCAGCATATTATGAGGGGTCAGATTTTTACCCTATCCTCTACTCTTCCTTACTTACACTAGTAATTGGTTTTAGTTTAAGGTTCATTACTAGAAAAAGTAAAGATGCAGAAATTAAAAAGCGAGATGGTTATTTAATTGTAACCTCTTCCTGGGTTGCCATGGCGGTATTTGGAACACTTCCCTATTTATTCAGTTCAGCTATTCCTGATATTTCCTTTGCCTTTTTCGAATCCATGTCTGGATTAACAACCACGGGAGCAACAATTTTGGATGATATAGAATCATTACCACACGGTATTCTATTTTGGAGAAGCATGACGCAATGGATCGGAGGAATGGGAATCATTGTTCTTACTATCGCTATTTTACCTCTTTTAGGTATTGGAGGAATGGAATTATTTGTTGCCGAGGCTCCAGGCCCAACTAAAGACAAAATCCATCCAAGAATTAAAGAAACGGCTAAAAGATTATGGTTCATTTATTTAATTCTTACGATTACAGAAACTATTATCCTCATGTTTTGTGGGATGAACTTTTTTGATGCTATTAATCATTCCTTAACGACCAATTCAACTGGTGGATTCTCGACTAAACAAGATAGTGTTGCTGCCTTTAACTCCCCTCTAATTGAAGCCGTGATTATGTTTTTCATGTTTGTTGCAGGTACAAACTTTACACTAATTTATTTCGGCTTTAAAGGGAAGTTTAACCGCTTTTGGAACAATGATGAGTTCAAATGGTACTTGGGAGCGGTAATTGGCCTCATTATCATCTTGACACCTATCGTATTTTTCCAAACCGATATTTCTTTTGTTAGAGCAATAAGAGATGTTTCTTTCCAAGTTGTGAGTATCATTACAACCACAGGCTATGCCACTGCCGACTTTACCCTTTGGGGACCACTAGCGACATTTGTATTCTTTTTAATGTTATTCTCAGGAGCATCCGCTGGTTCTACTTCAGGTGGAATTAAAATTGTTCGAATTGTTTTATTAATGAAAAATGGATTTCTTGAGTTTAAAAAACGTCTGCATCCTAGTGCAATTCTTCCAGTACACTTGAACAAACAAACCGTTCCTCCTAAAATTATTTATAATCTTTTGGCTTTTATTTTTCTCTATCTATTCGTGTTCACAATCGGCGCACTAGCTATGACGGCCTTAGGAGAAACTTTTGATGTGGCGTTGTCTTCTGTTGCTTCCTCTTTAGGTAATGTTGGACCAGGCATTGCAGAAATTGGACCTGCTAATACTTTTTCTGAAATTTCAGATCCAGGAAAATGGATATTATCCTTTCTAATGTTGTTTGGTCGTTTAGAATTGTTTACAGTAGCTCTACTGCTAACTCCCTACTATTGGCGAAGAAATTAACGACTTTAGGAGACTTTTCAACATTGATCAATCCTTGTGCTTATTCTCGTAGCTTTGTTCTAAGTGCAAAGTCCTCAAGAAATATTAAAAAGTGTATTCGGTTACAACGAGTTTCGTCCATTTCAACAAGAAATAATTGAACATGCTTTAGCCAATCAAGACGGTCTTGCGATTATGCCTACGGGTGGGGGAAAGTCTATCTGTTTTCAAATTCCAGCGATATTAAAACCTGACGTTACCTTAGTTATTTCACCATTGATTTCTCTCATGAAAGACCAAGTGGATGCATTAAGGGCAAATGGTGTTGAAACCGCATTTTACAACAGCTCTATTTCGGACGCAGAAAAGCAGGAGATTTATTCAAAGGCCGTTAATAGTCAACTGAAATTGCTATATCTTTCACCAGAAACACTCGTTGGAGGAATAGATTGGTTGCAACGAATTCCAATTAGTATGATTGCGATTGATGAAGCGCACTGCGTTTCAATGTGGGGACACGATTTTAGACCTGAGTATCAGCAAATTGGACAACTAAGAAAGCATTTTAGCAATGTTCCATTCATGGCTTTTACGGCAACTGCCGATAAGATTACTCGGTCTGACATCATTGAAAAACTTGCTTTAGAGCATCCTTCAACATTCATCTCTTCATTTGACAGACCAAATTTATCTCTGGCCGTAAGATCTCAGATACCGAAAAAACAAAAAGAGAAAGAAATTGTCTCATTTATTAAGCAAAGAGTTGATGAAGCTGGAATTATCTATTGTTTGAGCAGAAAAGAAACCGAATCATGGTCTAATTTCCTCAACTCATCAGGAATAAATAGTCGGTATTATCACGCAGGGTTATCGTCACAAGAAAGAGATGCAATTCAAGATGGATTTATTAATGATCAATACCAGGTAATCTGTGCCACCATTGCTTTCGGGATGGGGATAGACAAGTCTAATGTGCGCTGGGTAATTCACAATAATTTGCCTAAAAATATTGAAGGATACTATCAGGAGATTGGAAGAGCTGGCAGGGATGGAATGCCAAGTGACACTATTCTTTACTATAACTATAGAGATGTTGTTTTATTGAATGATTTCGTACAAGACAGTGAGTTTAAGGACGTTTATCATGAAAAGATAAACCGGATGCTTAAGTATGCAGAAGCAAGTACCTGTAGACGAAAGATTTTACTGGCTTATTTTGGAGAACATTTAACGGAAGATTGCGGAAATTGTGACATCTGCAACGATCCTCCTGCATTTATTGACGGCAAAATTATAGCACAAAAAGCGATTTCTGCGGCCCTTAGATCAAAAGAACAATTGGGTATCAACCTAATGATCAATGTTTTAAGAGGAGCAAAAACTATTGAAATTTTTGAAAAAAATCTTGACAAAATAAAGACCTATGGTGCCGGATCGGAATATTCTTTCAAGCAATGGCAGCATTTTATCAATCATTTAATCAATCAAGGAGTGTTTGAAATTGCTTATGATGAAAACCTTCATCTCAAAGTGTCGGATTTAGGCAAGGCCATTGTGGAATCTAAACAATCCATCCAGTTGACAGAATTCTCTGAAAAAACTACTAAATCAACGAAAAAGAAAACCTCAGACAAAGCCGGAGATAATGAAGTTCTTTCTAAACTTAAAGCATGGCGTAAAGAAATTGCAGCAAAAAATAAGGTACCAGCATATGTCATTTTTCATGACGCTACACTCAATCAATTAGCACAAGACTTGCCACTCAGCATTAATGATTTAGCCGATATTCAGGGATTCGGAAAGGTGAAGATTGATCGGTTTGGATCTGATGTATTGGGCATTATTAAAAACTCCTCGTCCAAAATATCAACTTATGAAAAAACGCTACTTCTGCATGAAAAGGGCTTGAATTTAGAGCAAATTGCAAGTGAACGGGGAATCAGTCCTCAAACAGTAATGAATCATTTGATTAAGCTTTTTGAAGAAGGAAAACCGGTCAATTTGTATCGATTTGTAACAGAGTTTGAAGTTCAACAAATCAAAACCATCAGAAAAAAGCTTGGAAACACATTTCAACTCAAACCAATATTTGATGGACTTTCAGGAGAAATTGATTATGGAAAAATTAATGCTGCTATAGCAATTCTAGAGAAACAGAAAAAACAAATTAACTAGCAATTTCACCTTCTTCAGACAGCATGATGGCAATTCCACGCGTTTTTGGAAAATGATTAAAGACTATCATCAAAGTGACAGTGATTGGTACACATAAAAACATTCCGGCAATTCCCCAAATCGCGCTCCAAAAAGTCAATGACAGCAGAACCACCAAGGGACTTAAATTAACTGATTTACCTACTATCTTTGGTTCTAGGATATTGCCAAAAATGATTTGAATTCCCAATAAAACGCCTAATAAGACTGAAACCGTCACCAAGTCTTCAGTTTGTAATAGATATATTAATACTGGAAACAATACAGAAGCAAAGGCACCAATAAATGGAATAAAACTGAGTAAAAATGTTAAAAACGCCCATAAAAATGCAAATTCTACGTCAAAGAAAAACAGCACGATATAGGTAATTACAGAAACAACCAAAGATAATATGGACTTGGTGGCAATATAAGCGTGGACAGAATCATCAATCTTATCAATTACTTCAGAGAAATTATTCCGTTGTTCACTCGTTGCGAATAGTTTTCTGATCTTTTTCGTGAAAGAACGTTGTTCTAAAATCAAGAATAACACA
>JAUHXX010000111.1 GCA_030426825.1 Bacteroidia bacterium
TGGATCAAGCGCAAACGCTTCTAATCCTTACGTATATAAACATACGTTTAGAGAAGATTTGACTGTTCAATGGGGTGACCCAATCACTGGTGCGACTACACAAGGTAGTTTATTTACTCATCAAATCGTATTCGATCTTTCTACCGCAACTGACCCTATTAATGTTGCCAATGCACAAATTGCAGTTTATGTTATTGAGGACGTTACAACTGAGGTATATACGGGAATCGTAGTAGATGCTGACGGTGGTGAAGATGCAACTTCCACGGTAGGAATCGAAGATGAATATGAGATTCAAAATCTTTCAGTTTACCCTAATCCTGCTACTACTGAATTAAATATCGAGTTGGTGCAAGATTTAGGTAATGAAGTAAACTTGACAATTGTTGATTTAGCAGGAAGAGTTGTATATGCTGAAACAATTTCAAATACAGGTCAAACTGAGGTTATCAATTTAGAATCTTTAAATATTTCAACTGGAAGCTATATCCTAAATATTAATTCAGAATCGCATTCAATTGCGCAGTCTTTGATTATTGAATAATTAAAAGAAATCGAATTTAAAAGCTCCTCAATTTGAGGGGCTTTTTTTATGCTTTAAAATTACTGCAAATCTTATCCAACAAGACCTTGCTCAGTTTATAATAGGATTCAATGGTCCATCCTCCCACATGAGGGCTGAGCAACACTTTATCAGAATTCAATAATTCTTTAAATGCAGGATTGAGATCTCCTTCAAACATGTTCTCAAATGACGATTTTTCAAATTCAAGAACATCTAAACAAGCTCCTTTAACTTTGCCGGATTTGATGTGATTCAATAAATCGGAAGTAACAACAATTTTACCTCGAGAAAGATTAATTAAATAAATATCCTTTGTACATTCTTCAATAAAACGTCCATCAATCATCCACATGGTTTCTTCATTTTGAGGAATATGTAAACTGATGACGTCTGCCCTACTCTGAATTTCTGAAAGTGAAACTTCTTCTACAAATTCATCTCCAAAATCAGTTTTGTACTTGTCGTATGCAATAACCTTGACGTCAAACCCTTTTAATTTTTTCGCAAATGCAGATCCATTATTACCATACCCAATTAAACCAACCGTTTTACCATCCAACTCTATTCCCCTATTTCCTTCTCTATCCCATTTTCCAGATCTTACTTCACGATCAGCTTTATTCAATTGGTTAAATAAACTCAAAAGCATTCCCAAAGCATGCTCGGCAACAGCATTTCTATTTCCTTCGGGAGCATTGAATAATTGAATTTCGTTTTTATTACAAAAATCGATATCAATGTTTTCCATACCTGCACCAGATCGTGCAATGAACTTCAAATTTGAGCACTTACTCAAGAACGATTCATCCAACTTAAATCGAGACCGAACCACGATTCCATCATACGCATGAATCACGCGTTCTATTTCTTCTTTGGATGTTGTTGTCAAATCAAGACATTCAAATCCATGTTGTATTAATCCTTGATTTAAAACTTCATGAACAGTATCTAAGAAAGCAATTTTCATTAGTTAGAGATAAACAAAATAGGCCACCACGAAATAGATGGTCAGTCCAATGATGTCATTAGCTGTTGTGATAAAGGGACCGGTGGCCAAAGCGGGATCGATTTTTATCCTATCCAAAATTAACGGCACCAGGGCCCCAAGAATTGCCGCTAAAACAACCACGAGAAATAGACTTATAGAAATAGTGATCCCTAACTTCATATCATCAATGAACGCATAACTGATTCCAAAAATCACAATTGAACAAATTAATCCAACCAGCATTCCAACCAATGTCTCTTTCCCAACTTGCTTAAATAAACCTTGATATTTATAATCTTTTGAAGCCAATCCTTGAACGATTATTGCCGAAGACTGAACCCCCACATTTCCTGCGGTTGCAACAATAAGTGGAATAAAAAAGGCCAATGCCGGATTCAAATCAATCTGACCTTCGTAGCCTTTAATAATTTGTGAGGCTGCCACACCTCCCGCTAAACCAATTAAAATCCATGGTAATCTTGATCTGGTATTCTTTAAAACGCCAGATGATGATTCAACGTTTTCAGAGATACCCGAGGCCATTTGAAAATCCTTCTCAGCTTCCTCCTTAATAACATCTACCACATCATCAATGGTAATTCGACCAACCAATTTGTTTTGCCGATCTACTACTGGTATTGATACCAAGTCATATTTTTCCATTGCTGCAGCTACATCTTCTGAACTTTCATGAGTCTTGACATAATGAACGTTCTCCTTGATGTAAATGCTATCAATCAATGTTTTTGGATCAGCAAACAACAAACTCTTTAAAGACAATATCCCCAATAAGACATCATCCTTATCCACTACATAAATCGAATAAACCCGATCAACTTCCTCAGCCTGTCTTCTAAGCTCAACTACACATCTATCTACGGCCCAATAAGTTTTAGCAGTAATAAATTCTTTATGCATGAGCCCACCAGCAGTATCTTCATCATACTTAAGTAGATCAGTAATTTCAGATGCGTGTTCAGGATCCTCTAATTGAGAAATAATTTCATCTTTCTCAGATTCTTCAAGTTCACCTAATAAATCCGCGGCATCATCCGTTTCAAGATTATCTACTTGACCAACAATTTCTTCAGTCGATAGTAATTTAATGAACCTTTCTCGATAGTCTTCATCAAATTCCATCAATACCTCTGCAGAAATTTCATCTTCGAGATAATCAAAAATATACTTTGACTCTTCTGGTTGAAGTGAACTCAAAAGATCTGCTAAATCTGCTGGATGCACATTTTCTAACTCTTCTAAAATGGCAACAGAATCCTCATTAGACACCATTAATTGAAGTCTTTCAAGAAATTCTTTTGTCAATTCAAGTTTCATCAGAGTTGTTTTTTGCTATGATTGCCGTGTATCGTGCTGCAAAGATACATCCTTTTTACTAAATGAATCTTACGATAAAATCATGATTTTGTTAGGATTTTCAACTATTTATGAGCCGATTCAATTTTTTCGTAACTTTTCAAAAATATTTGAGCATGAGGAAATCTCTTTTTACATCTTTATTATTAGTGTTGAGTGCTACAATTTATGGCCAAACAACTTGGCAAGTTTGTGTTGCCGAACCAGATGCTGGAACATGTGGTTTAGGTCAAGTCGGGGTTTTTACGCCAGGAAATTTAGTTATTCAGCAAGGAGATTTGATTCAATTTACAACGCACATGGTAGCGCTAACCGGTTATCCAGGCACGAGTCACGATATTCAGTTCACTGGTTCGCCTGCAAATAATGTGACACTTCCCGTATCTTCAAATATTTTAAGTCAAGTAACAACAGTTACCACACCTCCTTTTAATACACCAGGTATCTTCCCTATGGAATGTGTTGACGGTAATCATTGTTTAATAGCGGATTTGTTGAGTGGATATTTGTGTGGAGGATATACTATTGAAGTGCAGTCTTCATGTACCTTAACGGCTGACTTCACAACAACTTCACTCGATTATTGTACAGGAGATGTGATCAACTTCACCAACACTTCATCTGGTGCAACTTCCTACACTTGGAAACTGGATGAATTCGTTTTCTCAACTTCTACAGATGCTGTCCTGAGTTTTGGAGGGCCCGGTTCTCATGACATAGAATTAATAGCGGATGATGGCGCCGGATGTCTTGACTCAACTACTATTACTATTAATATTGATCAAGCAGTAGATGCTGGTGCAGATGATGATGCAATTTTTTGCAATGTCAATGACTCTATTGATTTGAACTCCTTAGTCACTGGTTCTTCTGGAGGAACTTGGTTTGAAGCAACTTCATCCGGTCAATTCAACTCATCAACTGGTGTTATTGATTATTCAGGCTTAAGCCCAAATACCTATTCTTTTAATTATTTCTTAACCGGCACGGGAGCTTGTCCAAATGATACAGCAAATTTCTTAATCACCGTTAATCAAGAACCAGATCTAAATTTAATTTTAGGAAGCACAACAATTGCCATGTCAGATTCTCTGTACATCAACTTTACGACTTCCGGAATTTTAGGTACTGCATCTTTTCTCTGGAATTTTTGTGATGGAAATTTAGCAACAGATATGTCTCCTTTTTATTATCAATGGAATACTGCTGGAAATCAATGCGTTTGCGTACAAGTAAACAATGGCAATAACTGTGTTGAGACTTTTTGTGATTCAACAATCTTTATTATTGACGATTTAGGAATTAATACAGATGAATTTGTATTCGATATATTTCCTAACCCGGCAGATGAACAACTGAACATCAAATTTACTTCTCCACAAACAGCTACACTAAACATCTGGGATGCTGCCAACAGATTAGTTCAAAACATTTCAATTCAGGATAAAACACTCATTGAGCTAGATGTAGCTTCTCTTCCTCAAGGGATTTATTGGTTTCAATTCATCAAAGATGAACACACATCAATAAGGAGAGTTATTATTCAGTAATGTTGAGTTCAAACAACTGCACTCTTCCAAGATTATTCCCAACCAGGAACCCAAGTCGTTGATCTTTACCTAAAATGATCTGCGAAATTGACTTAGCGTTATATGGAGCATAAAAACCCGATAGATGTGGTGGCATGTAATCAAAACCACCTTGTTTATCCTGGATAAAAACCGTTCCGCAACCTGCATCACTCCTAGTTGTTTCTACCTCAGTATTAAATCGATTCCCAACACCAATAATATCTAACAGTCCATCATTGTTAAGATCTACAATTTCAACATCATTCAAACATGAAATTTGTCCTTCAATTGAAAAAGGTGAAAATTCAAAATTCCCTTTACCATCATTATAAAGAATACCGCTTCTAAATTCAGAAGCAATTAAATGTAAAGATTCATTCAGTGCTTTTTCGCCATAAATTTTTTCTAGATCAGAACTCGCATATTCCAAGAAAGTTGGAAATTTATCTGCGATAAATGGCATTTGCCCGCTCGAACACTCTCTTCCCCTCACCGGTAATTTGTACCCCGCTTTATCATAGGCCAATACTTGATCTAAAGAACCGTTCTTGTCAAAATCGTTGGCATATATTTCTAGAAGCTTTTCTCTTGTAGGCGCATATTTGTTATTTAACCCAGCATTTCCCACAACAAAATCAACATCACCATCAGCATCAATATCTGTCGCTTGAATACAATTCCACCAGCCTGGTAAATCATTTCTATCTGATCTTCTAGTAAAAATTCCATTGACATTTTCAAATAATTCAATATTCATCCATTCACCAACTAGAAGTAAATCTTTGTCCCCATCTCCATCCACATCACTGAAAACCGCATCATTTACGATTCCAATTGTCGATAATCCTGGAGCGAGTAATTCAGTTCTATTTTTAAAAAATCCTTTCTCATTTATCAAAATGGAAGTTTTATCCGGATAGGGATATTTACCTGGCACTGACTGACCACAAATTAAAAAATCTAAGTCTCCATCAGCATCAATATCATGGGGAATAATATTTCCTGAATTAAATCGATCATTCGGCATTGCATTTTTAACTAAACCAAACATCCCTATTCCATTTCCTACATAGATTCTGTTTTCTAAAGTGCTATCTCCTGTTGGAAATTGAGTGCCTCCTGAACTTATAATTAAATCTTTCTTTTGATCTGAATTCACGTCAAAACAATAAACATCACCATCTTCGGTTAATTGGTGATTAAAAAATGCGTCTGAGTGTTTCTTAATAAATACGCCATTTCCTTTTTGCAGATAAACTTCTGGAATTCTTCTTGAGCAAGAACTCATAATAAAATCTTCCAAGCCGTTATTGTCAATGTCGCATACATTAATTCTAGGTCCTGAAGTAGATAATTGATGAGGCAACAAAGAAGACGTTTCAAAGTCATTATACTTATTTTCGAAATAGGTAACGTCTAATTTATAAGCACCACTCACTTCGTTAAAGAGTTTCACATGAACGTTTTCTTTAAATTCTGTTTGATTAAAGCCTTTAAAATCAGATGTCAAAGTTAATTTTGAGTTGGGATTACTCATCTCATAAATTCTACCATCCATTAGTTCTATTATTACACGATCAAAACGATCTTCACTCTTAGAATAAAAAGCCATTTTTTTCTCAACGGTTGAACAATACCCCCTTACAAAATAGGCTTCCTTCGTTTGAACTTGGTCTTGGTTAAAAACTTTTATTCTTGCGCCCGATATAACGGCTTGTGGAATTTCTGAAAGATCAATTATCAATGAATTTTCAGTAGTTAGTTTATTCTCGTATATGGAGGCAAGCGTATCCACATTATTAAGGATTAAGTCCAAATCACCATCTAAATCCAAATCAGCATATGCCGCTCCATTCGAGTTTAACTGTTCATCTACGCCCCAATCTATGCGCTGGTCACTAAAAGTTAAATCACCATTATTCTTAAAAAAGAAATTCTCAATCTTCACAGACGGAATCAATTCTAAAAATTCCGTGACGCTTAAGCTCCCTTGCTTTTCTTTAGCAGCCGATAACAAATATGGAATATCGTTATTCTTCGTATCTCTTTTATATCCGTTAGTAACAAATAAATCAAGATATCCATCCATATCAATATCAACGAATAAAGGTGCCCAACTCCAATCTGTCTTTGCAACGCCAGCCAATTGTGAGATTTCTTGAAAGGAGCCCATACCAGAGTTCAGATGGAGCATATTATGCATATACTGTGCCCCCCATCCCAATGACATTCGGGCAGCAAACTTTTCGGGATTCATAGAAGCCATGTTTGTTTTTGAACGTTCATGATCTTCAAAAGCCATATCAACACTTATATAGTCAAGAAAACCGTCATTATTGAAATCTCCAACATCATTGCCCATAGAATAGTTAGATGTGTGTTTAAAATATCCCAATGCTTCATCTTTAAAAGTATTATTCTGCTGATTCACAAATAAGTGATCCGGTTCATCAAAATCGTTACAAACCAAAATATCAGGATAATGGTCTCCATTAATATCGGTTATCGCTAATCCCAGTCCATAACCATATTCAAAAATGCCACTCGATTTGGTAATGTCGATAAACTTCCCTCCAACATTTTCAAGAATTAAATCACTTTCAACTTCTCCGTTTTGAATTTTTGTCAACACTTCTTGGAAGTTTTCTTTATGCTTAAATCCTCCTGGATGGCCCATTACGTATAAGTCAAGGTCTCCATCCAAATCAAAGTCTAATGGTGCTGCTTGCGTGTGATGACCTGAAAGGTCTAATCCATATTCTTTGGCCTTTTCTGTAAAAGTCCCATCTTGTTGATTTACATACAGGACATTCTTTAATTTAGAATCATCTGGACCACTTCTACAAACATAAATATCATCAAAACCATCAGCGTTAACATCAAACACACAAACTCCAGTACTCCATCCATTTTTGACTATGCCTACCTTTTCAGTTACATCATCAAACTTGAGATTGCCTTTATTCATAAATAATGCATCATCAACCATGTTGCCACAAAAAAAGATGTCAGGTAATCCATCTTTATTGAAGTCACCTATTCCCACGCCAGCTCCATTGTATAAATAATCATACACAGTGATATTAACGTCTTCTGTTTCAATAATCTGGTTATTGAATTTAATCGCAGAATTGGCTGATGGCACAGAAAGAAACACCGTTTGTTGCCCAATCAAAACATGATAACAACTAATTAATATGATTAAAACAACTAACTTCATTTTGTTTTCGCCCTTTTAAGTGAAGATACTATTTTTGACTTAGATTTAAATTCAATGCAACCATTTCGTCCCATATTATCAAATGTATCTTGGAAAGATTTTATCTCAAAAATCAATCCGAAAATCTTCGCCTATTTGATTAAGGATGAAAAAAACTTTCTACTCGCATGGGATAGCGAAGACTTCTTGGTTCAGACAAAATTTATTCCTAAAAATTATTTCGAGTTTGTAAACAGCAGACCAAAAGAATATACTCTCGGTTTTATGGCGTTTGATGCCAAAAACGAATTTGAAAAACAACTAAAATCAACTAATTCAGATGATTTAGAATTTCCCGAATTATTTTGGTTCCTTCCCAAAAACATTTTAATTTCTTTAGATGGGAATATAACTTATTCAGGACTACTCACTGATGATGATATCCGTAAAATCATAGAATCGGAAAAATCTATAATCCCTAATAAATTCTCAAAGTTTAACCTTAAGGCCCAAACTTCAAAAGAAGAATATTACAATAGATTTAAGCTAATACAAGATAAACTACGAAGAGGTGATATCTATGAAATAAATTATTGTACCTCATATCAAAGTGACAACACAGTCATTAACCCAATACAGACATTTCTTGAATTAAATAAAAACACCGAAGCTCCGTTTTCGAGCTTTATTAAGTACAACGAATTTCACGTAATTTGTGGTTCTCCTGAGCGTTTTCTTAAACTTCAAGGTGACAAAATTTTGTCCCAACCCATAAAAGGGACCGCTAAAAGGGAAAAGAACCTCAAAAAAGACAAACTAATCGCAGACCAACTGTTGTCAGATAAAAAAGAACTTGCTGAAAATATCATGATCGTAGATTTAGTCAGAAATGATCTTTCAAAAATTGCCGATAAAAATTCAGTTAATGTGGATGAGTTAAATGATTTATATTCTTTTAAATCTGTACATCAATTAATCTCAACAGTTTCCTGCAAATTAAAGACTGGAATTACTTATGAACAGATTTTGAAGGCTCTTTTCCCAATGGGATCAATGACCGGAGCACCAAAAATAAGCGCATTAGAATTAATCGAAGATCTCGAACAGTTTAAAAGAAGCGTCTATTCTGGCACTATCGGTATTATTGAACCGAATGGAAATTTTGACTTTAATGTTGTGATTAGATCCATATTATACAATAATGAATTAGCGAAGTTGTCAATTTCAGTTGGAGGGGCAATTACCACGCTGTCTAAATGCGAAGATGAATACGAAGAATGTTTAATTAAATTAGAAGCTACTCAAAAATCTTTATGTTAGAAAAATTTAGACATATTATTTATCAGGATTTCCCTGATTTCAATGACAGACAAATCTTTGTAGCGATAAGCGGTGGCAAAGATTCTATTTGCCTTTCTAAATTACTTATCGACTTAAGGATTTCACATACACTTCTTCACTGTAATTTTCAATTAAGAGGAAATGAGTCCGAAATGGACGAAAAGTTTCTTATTGATTATGCTGAACTGAATAATTTAGCGCTTAAAGTTAAAAGTTTTGATACTAAACTCGAAGCGAAAAAAGCCAACACCAACACTCAACTCACAGCTAGAAATCTCCGCTATGAATGGTTTAAAGAATTTTGCAAGGAAAATTCGTTATTACTAACAGCTCACCACCAAGATGACAGCATTGAAACTTTCTTTATTAATCTACTTAGAGGAACAGGACTTAAAGGTGCAACTGGCATCCCCAAAATCCATAGCAATTTTTACAGGCCACTTCTCGATTTTGATCAAGAAGAAATAGAAAATTATCTTTGTCAGACCAGAACAGAATTCAGAAATGATTCATCTAACAAGGAATCAAAATATCGTCGAAACAAAATTAGACACCAATTAATTCCTCAACTTGAATTATTAGAACCTGATGTTAAAAAGAAAATAAATTCGTTCTTAGAAGAAAACAAAGAAATTCAGAATTATATTGATAAGAAAACTAGTGAAGTTTTTATTCCTAATATTGTTGAGCTTGACAATTACATTCAAATCCCATTATCGATAATTGAACAAACTGATGACGTTTTAACAAAATCTTTCTTTACTAATTTCAATGTCAACAGAGCAAAATTCAATGAATTTCGCTCCTTTCTATCTTCTAATACAGGTGCGAAATTTCAAACCAATTCTCATCAGTTTATAGTTGATAGAGGTACTCTTTTAATCCAGGAATCATCATTAGAGTTAAACTATAACGAATTTCTAATCTCATCTCTTCCTTGGGTTTCAAACAACTCTGTTAAACTAGAAATTATCTCTCCGATAAATTTAGATTTAAACTCAGCCAAAGTCGATTTCTTAGACTTTGACAAACTGAGCCTGCCATTAAAATTACGCCCTTGGAAAAAAGGTGATAAAATTCGTCCGTTGGGCATGATCAATTACAAACTTGTTTCAGATATTTTAATTAACAAGAAAGTTAATCTATTTGATAAAAATCAAACTCTAGTCCTAGAGAATTCTGATTCGGAAATTATATCGATTATTGGCAGATGCATTTCAGATAAGCACAAAATTCAGAGACAAACTGAATCAGTATTAAAGATTCAATATTAATCAATACTTACGACAAAATTCAGTGCAAAAAAATACCCCTATTACATTTGTAATAGGGGTATAAAAAGTGGCATCCACATACTCTCCCACCCTCAAAA
>JAUHXX010000112.1 GCA_030426825.1 Bacteroidia bacterium
CTACCATTCAACCTACCGGAATTTCTATTATGTCTCAATGTAATAGTTATCCCGCTCAAACTGATTCGGCAATTTTATCTTATAAAGGACACTATGAAGGTGTGCTTGAATATGTACCTGACGGAAGCACAGACTATTGCATAGATTTGGGCATTTATATCTGGAAGGAAGACACAACTATAAATAGATTTTCAGAATGTGTTTCGTTGTAACAAAAAAAAGCTCTAAATTAGAGCTGTGAAGCTACAAATTACTCTAATATCACTGCTTTTTTTATTTTCTTACAAAGTTCACGGTCAATATGACTGGATGAACGTTAATTTAGGAATGGCCGATCATTTAAGTGAAGTTGAAATGGTTAATGATACCATTTCATTTATTGGAGGTCAAAACGGAACTATTTTAAAAACTGAGGATGCTGGTGCCAATTGGTCACTTCAAGTCAATTTAAATCCGACAAACACCGGAGGTAATAATGATTGGGTAGAAGGGATTTATTTTTCTGATATTTCAAACGGATATGCTTTATTGCAAAGTTCTGAAGTTTTTAAAACGATTGATGGTGGAGCAACTTGGTTTAGTTCATACTATACCTCTTCAAACCTTTCTTATGGTGAGGCCATGGATGCAGCTGACAGTCGTATCATTTTTGTGAGGTATGATCAGGTCATTTATACCGATAATCAAGGTGTAATGTGGGATTCAACATCCTTACCTATTATTGGCGCATATGATATTGATATGGTTTCTGGTGGAATTGGTTATGTCTGCGGTCAAGGAGGAGCCTTGGCAATAACAACTGATTATGGTGATAGTTGGACTCAAGTATCTACAGGTTATTCTTACGATTTTCAAGCCGTTGAAGTGATTTCGAGCTCAAAATTAATTTTAGTGGCTGATGGAGGACATGTAATAATGACAACTGATGGTGGGTCAACATTCTTTGAAATCAATCTTGGAACATCTGACGATTTAAGAAATGTAGAGTTTGCTAATACGAATGACGGAATTATTGTAGGTAAAAATAACACAGTTTATACTACCAACTCAGGAGGTGCCGCAGCGGCCTCGTGGCAATCAAACCCTTCTTCTCAGAATGTTGATATTTACGGTGTTGACGTTTTAGACAATGAAAAAGCAATTATTGTAGGAGATGCCAATAGTATTCATGTTTCGCCTCCTATTTATGATATTAATTTGATTTCATACAACGGACCGGATACTGTTTGTACAGGGGTTCCTTTTGATTTTAGCCTGTTCTTTGAAAATTTAGGGCCCGGGGATGCTGAAAACGTAGAGTTCGTGATACTCGCAAATTTTTCATCCTTAATGCCAACAGGTAATCAAGTTTATCAAGGCACCGTTGGAGTAGGAGGAAGCGCAACATTGAACGTGCCAAATGCTATTCTAAATAGTCCAGGAATTTATAATCTAGATATTCTTGCACTAGATGATATTGATCAAGTGAACAGCTATATAGGAACGGTTACCATTACGGTTATTGATCCAGATCCTCATTCCGTATCTGCATCTCAAGAATTTTGTCCTGGAGATACAGTGACACTTGAAGCCTCAGGTGGGTTGTCTTATTTTTGGTTGGTGAATGTTGATAATCCCTTTTTATCGCAAATCGAAGTGAGCCCAACAAATACTCAACTGTATGCTGTCTCTATTGAACAGGCTTTTTGTACTTTTCTGGATACCGCCTACGTTGTACTTGCTGGCGATTGTGATACTACGATTATTGATACAACCATAACAGATGTTACACCTTTAGAGTCTTATGCCTTTTCTCCAAACGGAGATGGAGTAAACGATACATTTGTGTTAGATTTTTTAGATGGCACAAATAATACAGTTACTATTTATAATAGATGGGGTGATCAGCTACATAATTTCGTGAATTATAACAATGAAGACGTAGTCTGGAATGGAAATTATCTGGGCGTCACGGTTCCTTTCGGAACATATTATTTTGTTGTAAACTATAGCGGGGGTAGTTCGGTAGCGGGCTGGGTTCAGGTGGTCAGATAACGGATAAAATTCATTTATTAACTTCTTAATAGTTCATTGCAACGCTTTAATCAAAGTAGTTGTTTATGGCATTATTATTTCATGAATAATTGCGATTAATTGCCAGTTAATCACATCATATTCATGATCGCATCAAATGGCAAGGGTCTGTCTTAATTAAGGCAGACCTTTTTTCTGTTTATTTCTGATTTTTACCAGTTTATCGAAAAAGAAAGAAATTTAATCTCTTAAAATTTTCAATTACCTATATTCGTAGCTCGAATGCATCAAATGAAAAACAAGGTTAGAAATTGTCTTATCGTCACTGCCATCTTCTTATTGGCCAGGCCTTTGTCATATTCACAAGAAATAGATTCTTTGAAATTAGATACATTGATTAATGTTTTGACTCTACAGTTAGAGGACGAAAGAACTGTGAACGCATATAACGAGTTATCAAATGATTATATTTTGATAGCTGATTATGAAACTGCAATGAAATATGCTGAACTCGGGATGGAATTGTCAGAAAAAATAGGTTACAAAGAAGGTAATCTTGAATCAACTTCATCTGCTGCACACATACAACTGGCATATTATTTAGATTATTCTAAAAGTGTTAAATTATATGATCAAGCATTCTTGTTGGCTGAAGAATTAAACGATCAGGAAGGTAAAATCAGGGTTTTTAGAGGATATACTTCGATATATGCTGCAATGGGGAATTATGATAAGGCATTAGAATACAATGCAGAGGCTATTCAAATAGCAAAAGATTTGAATGATGAACAAGTTGTTTCTGATTTAAGTGCTTATGGTGGAAACATATATGAAGAAACTGGAGATACAACAAAAGCAATGGAGATGTATAAAGAAGTTGTTGAAATTGAAACAAAAAACAACTTCAAGAACACCTCTAAAGCTAGTTTAGTAATTGTTGCGCATTATTATTATTATTTAGAGGGAGATCTCGATAAAAGTTTAAAGCAATATCGCATAGCTTTAAGAAGATTTGAACGTTTAAAAGATCTCAGATGGGTTTCATATACCCATTCTCAAATGGCGAAAATATATTTGGAGACTGACAATTTTGAGCGAGTAGAAATGCATAGCTTGAAAGGTTATTCTATTGCGGAGGAATTAAATTTGATTAAAGAAAAAATGGATAATGCGAGCATTCTAGCGGAGCTGTATTCGATTCAAGAAAAAGATTCTTTATCGACACATTATCAGATTATTTATGATAGTTTGTATGCAAGTACGATTACCGAAATTGAGTCAGAAGTTACGCTCACTGCAAATGATTCTGATGTTGAGGAAACTATCATTAAAGAGAAATCATCCCCTTGGGATGGACTGATCAATACCCTCATCATTTTGGGCCTAGTTGGCTTAACTGTTTTTGTTTCTGGTTTGAAAAAGCCCGTTAAAAAATAATTCTAATAATAAGCTGTTAATAACTAAGCGTCACAATTCTAAGATTGTGCTCTTCATCTTGCTATTTTTGTTAGTCACAGAAATTGAATGTCAGACGAAGAAGAACACATAGAAGAAGAGAACACAAGTCCCGAAGAAAATTCTAACACTGACGGACAAATTGTACCCCTTTCAGGGATGTACAAAGAGTGGTTTTTAGATTATGCATCATACGTAATTCTAGAGCGTGCAGTTCCTGCTATGATGGATGGGTTTAAACCTGTTCAAAGAAGAATCATGCATTCTATGAAGGAAATGGATGATGGGCGTTACAATAAAGTAGCGAACATCATTGGTAACACCATGAAATATCATCCGCACGGAGATGCTTCTATTGGTGATGCCTTGGTTCAAATGGGTCAGAAAGACATTTTGATTGATATGCAAGGGAACTGGGGGAATATCCTGACGGGAGATTCTGCAGCAGCACCAAGGTATATCGAAGCAAGATTGTCAAAATTTGCTTCTCATGTTGTCTTCAATTCTAAAACAACCGACTGGATTCCATCATATGATGGAAGAAATAAGGAACCAGTTTTGCTTCCAGTTAAGTTTCCATTGTTGCTTGCTCAAGGTGCAGAGGGAATTGCGGTTGGAATGGCATGTAAAATAATGCCGCATAACTTCATTGAGTTGGTGGATGCATCAATTGATGTGCTAAGAGGAAAGAAAACCAATATTTTACCTGACTTTCAACAAGGTGGAATGGCTGATTTTTCTAATTATAATGAGGGGCAAAGAGGAGGTAAGATCAGGGTGCGAGCCAAGATCTCCAAAGAAGATACCAAAACATTAAAAATATCAGAAGTTCCTTTCGGAACTACTACAGGGTCTTTAATTGACTCTATTATCAAGGCGAACGATAAAGGGAAGATAAAGATTAAAAAGATTGAGGATAACACAGCTGCAGAAGTTGAAATTCTAATCAGTATTGCACCTGGAGTATCTCCTGATAAAACCATTGATGCGCTTTACGCATTTACTAATTGCGAGATGTCTATATCACCAAATACATCCGTGATTATAGATAACAAACCTTACTTCTTAGGAGTTAATGAAATTTTAAAAGTTACTACGAATCAAACGGTTAATCTTTTAAAATTAGAGCTTGAAATTAGGCGTGGAGAGCTAGAAGAGCAGTGGCACTTCGCTTCCTTAGAGAAGATATTTATTGAGAATAAGATATACATTGATTTTGATGGTAAATCTTATGACGAAGCGATTGAGGTTACCCATAAATTATTAAAACCTCACATAAAACATCTTAAAAGAGAAGTTACGGATGATGATGTAAAAAGATTGTTGGAAATTAAAATGCGAAGAATTACAAAGCATGATGCCGACAAAGCCGATACATTTATTCAGTCTCTAGAAGATGAGCTGAAACAAATTGCCTTCAATTTGAAAAACATCATTGATTTTTCAATTGAATACTTCAAAGATTTAAAGAAGCGATTTGGTGAAGGACGTGAGCGTAAAACAGAAATTAAAGCATTCGACACAATTTCAGCGAGTAAAGTGGTTGTTGCCAATAAAAAGCTCTATGTAGATAAGAATGAAGGTTTTATTGGTTATAGTTTACGTGGAGGAGAATTCATAAAAGAATGTAGTGATTTGGATGATGTAATCGTCTTTTTCAAAACGGGCAAAATGATGGTGACCCGAATAGCCGACAAGAAATTTGTTGGTAAAGGAATTATCCATTGTGCTGTTTGGAAAAAAGGAGATGAAAGAACGATTTATCACTTGATATATAGAGATGGAGGGGAAAGTGGACCTACTATGATGAAAAGGTTCGCGGTGAAGAGTATTACTAGGGATAAGGAATATGATTTAACGAAGGGAACTAAAGGTTCTAAAATCTATTATTTCTCATTTCATCCTAACGGTGAGCGTGAAATTGTTAATGTTCAATTAAGGCCTCGACCGCATCTTAAGCGGGTACGATTTGATATCGACTTTGGTGAATTGTTAATTAAAGGTCGTGGTTCCGGAGGGAACAGAGTTACTAAAGAAATCGTTTCTAAAGTTGTACAAAAAGAGGTGGGTGAATCTACCTTATCAGCTACTAAAATTTGGTGGGATAAAGTAGTTAGCAGGTTGAATGTGGATGAAAGAGGGAAATTGCTTGGTGAATTTAGCGGAGACGATAAAATCCTGACCATTTACGATTCTGGAGAGTACAAACTATCAAATTTTGATGTAGCAAATCGATATGCAGACAATCTTATTCATATTGAAAAATGGCATCCAGAAAGACCTTTGTCTGTGGTGTATTATGATGCAGAGAAAGATTTGTATTACGTTAAACGATTTGTGATTGAAACCAAATCGGATAAAAAGACCTTGTTCATTTCTGAGTCAGAAGGTTCTCGACTTGAAGCTGTGTCTACGGCATATGAACCTAAGATTAAAATCATCTACAATAAACGTCTAAAAGAAACTAAAAACTTGCCAGATAAAGAGGTAAGGTTGGACGAGTTCATAGATGTTAAAGGAATGAAATCTCAGGGGAACCAGCTTACCAAATTGAAGATTAAAGAAATAGAACTCGTTGGTCCAATTGAAGGTGAGGTTCCTTGGCCAAAACCTGAGAAAAAAGCAAAATCAAATGATGATGAAGATTCTTCTGGTGACAACACCTCTGACGAAGTCAGCAGCGAAGGTGATGAAGGACCTGTAGAAATAGAGTGGGATTTAACAGGAGATAAAGATGATGCCAAACCTAAAAAAGGCAATCCAATCAAAGACGAAGAAGATGATTCTCAAGCGAGCCTTTTTTAGTCTGCTACTCTTGCTGACGTTTTTATCCTGTTCTAAATCAAATTATCCTGTCGTTTACGAAAAAAGCAATGGTACTCCCAAACATCCAAGGGCTTTACATGTAAAATCTAAAACACATTGGGTTGTGGCAGGTCATGATGGTGTTTTCGAGTTACATGTCGGAGATCAAGTAATAATAGATTCTATTCCTGGACTTGAAGATATCCGTGATGCAGAAATTTTAGATGACAGCTCAGTGGTATTCATGAATTCAGGAGATAAAGGTCAAATTTGGAGATATTTTCCATCAAATGATTCATTAGGACTGGCTTATAATAAGGATGGTGTGTTTTTAGATGGAATGTCGTTTTGGAATAATCAGTTTGGAATAGCATTCGGCGACCCCATTAATGGAAGATTAACTATTCTCCGAACCATGGATTCGTCCAAGATTTGGCACCCCCTTGATTATAATTTAGTGCCTGAAGGATTAGAAGGCGAAGCTGGTTTTGCTGCCAGCGGAACCGGGATTGCAACGGTCGGAACTTCTAAAGTTATTATTGGAACTGGCGCTTCTGATACCTCTAGACTTTACATTTCTAAGGATTATGGCTTGAATTGGGAGCTGAAAAATACGCCAATAAAATCAGGAGATAGTTATGGTATTTATGCCATGTATTTTTGGTCAGAAGATGCTGGGATTATTATAGGCGGATCTTATTTAGAGCCCCATTTTTCTGATAGTATTTGTTATAAAACTGTGGACGGAGGAGATACTTGGGTTGAGACGACTAATGGTTTAGGCGGCTACTGCTCAGGAATTCACGGAACCAAAAATGGCTCTTTAATTATTGCTACAGGAAGAGTAGGTACTTTCTATACGTTAGATCAGGGCCAGAATTGGTTGAAATTTTCAGATGACAAATTCTATTCTGTTCGAATTGAAGAAGATTTTGCTTTCTTTTCAGGAAAAAATGGACAGCTAAAAATAGTTGATATTCAAAAGATTACGTCAGTTTTAAAAAAATAATTGGTTTTAAACCTTGCGAAATCAATTAATTATGACTTAACTTTGTCGCAGATAAATAAACATGATTTTTACAAATTTACATCATCATCATTTTCACACTTGCAAGCTGGCAGGAGGGAAATGATATGGGTAAAATCAAAATAATATCAAAACCGTCTAGGCTCAGCCGAGACGGTTTTTTTTATGCTTAAAAAATCTCCATTTCGGCTTTGCATTGACAAAATTAACCGAAATGAAAAAGATTAAAATAGCAATTCAAAAATCAGGAAGACTCAAGGATGAGAGTCTCACACTGCTCAAAAAATGTGGTATCTCTATTGATAATGGAAGAGATCAATTAAAGGCTGAGGCCTCAAACTTCCCATTAGAAGTATATTTCTTAAGGAACTCAGATATCCCAAAATACCTAGAAGATCAAGTCGTTGATTTAGGGATAATAGGTGAAAATTTGCTTTACGAAATAGACAGTAATTTAAATCCTTTAATAAAATTGGGGTTTTCAAAATGTAGAGTGTCTATCGCTGTTTCAAGAGACCAAGAAGTGAATGACCCCAGTTATTTTGAAGGTAAAAAAATCGCAACGTCTTATCCTAATACCACTAAAAAGTACTTTTCAAATCTAGGAATCAACACCCAGATCCACAAGATATCAGGGAGCGTGGAAATTGCCCCAAACATTGGTCTAGCTGATGGGATATGCGATATCGTGAGTTCGGGAAGCACATTGTTCAAGAATAACTTAAAAGAAACTGATGTCATACTTAATTCTGAGGCTGTTCTTGTCAAAAACAATTCAGCAGATCAAGAAATTGATGCGTTAATTGAAAAGCTTCAATTCAGAATTGAAGCAGTGTTAAGGGCTAAATCATCAAAATACATTCTAATGAATGTCCCGAATGAAAAAATTGAACAAGTTTCAAGTATTCTTCCGGTTTTAAAATCGCCTACAGTTTTGCCCTTGGCCATATCTGGATGGAGTTCATTACACTCAGTAATTAACGAAAATGATTTTTGGAATGTCATTGATCAGCTTAAAGAAGCTGGTGCAGAAGGAATTTTAGTATCACCAATCGAGAAAATAATAGCTTAATGAAAACTTATATTAATCCTAACGATTTAGAAATTAAGGAAATCTGCACAAGGCCAACTGAAGATCTCAGTCAGATAAAATCAGTTGTAGAATCAATTTTTAATGAGGTTCAAACCAATGGTGATGCTGCAGTCTCAAAGTATACACACTATTTTGATAAAGTAGATGTGACGAATTCAAGAATATCTAGAACTGAAATTGATGCGGCACTAACCGTAACATCAATTGAGCTTAAGACAGCTTTATTAAAAGCTAAAGCCAACATAGAAAAGTTCCACAGCTCGCAAGTTTCTGCAGATGTAGAACTTGAAACGAGTAAAGGAGTTTACTGTCAGCAAATTTCACGTCCCATTGAAACAATTGGAATTTACATTCCTGGTGGAACGGCTCCACTGTTAAGTACAGTGCTTATGTTGGCAGTTCCGGCCCAAATTGCCGGTGTCGAGAGAATTGTGATGTGCACGCCGCCTTCAAAGAGTGGAACAGTTGACCCTGCAATACTATTTGCGGCCGACTTATGTGGAGTCACTGAAATTTACAAGGTCGGTGGAGTTCAAGCAATTGCAGCAATGACTTTTGGTACAGCAACTATCCCCAAAGTCATGAAAGTTTTTGGACCCGGAAATCAATATGTTACAGCGGCAAAAACATTGGCGCAACAATACGGATTAGCAATCGATATGCCAGCAGGGCCTTCAGAATTACTGGTGTTAGCAGACGAAACTTGTGTTCCCGAATTTGTAGCTGCAGATTTACTTTCACAGGCTGAACACGGAAAAGATAGTCAAGTGATTTGTATCACCTGTTCTAATGAAATCACAGAATCTATACAAAAAGCTATACTTGATCAAGTAGAGTTGTTGCCAAGAAAAGAGATTGCAAAACTTGCCTTAAATCACGCTAGGTTTATTGTGATAGATGATGAGAGCAATCAACTGGAATTAATCAATACCTATGCGCCAGAGCACTTAATTTTAGCCATTAAAAATCCACGAGATTTTATCTCGGGAATTAAGAACGCAGGTTCAGTGTTCCTAGGGAATTACACACCAGAAAGTGCTGGAGATTATGCTTCTGGAACAAATCATACCCTTCCAACCTCGGGCTACTCTAAGTCATACAGTGGTGTGAATATGGATGCCTTTGTAAAAAAAATAACTGTTCAAGAAATTAATAAAAACGGTCTTTTGGATTTAGGGTCGACAATTGAAGTTTTGGCTGAAGCTGAACAGTTGATCGGCCACAAAAACGCAGTAACCATCAGATTAAAATCTTTAGAAAATGAATCTTGAAAAATTAGTTCGAAAAAATATCCTTGAACTTTCACCTTATTCTTCGGCTAGGGACGAGTTTTCTGGGGATAGAATGGTGCAGCTAGATGCTAACGAAAATCCGTTTGATACTGGTTTTAATAGGTATCCCGATCCTTATCAAAATGAATTGAAAGCAAAGTTATCTGATATTAAGGGTGTTGCAATGCAGAATATGTTCTTAGGAAACGGTAGTGACGAGATCATAGATATCGCCATTAGGACATTTTGCGAACCTGGAGTAGACAATATTTTGACTGTCAAGCCTTCATATGGCATGTATCGCGTTTCAGCAAAAATTAACAATGTTGAATTGAAGGAGGTGGCGTTGAATCAAGATTTTAGTTTAAATGTTGAGCTTATTCTTAAAACCATAAATGAGCAAACGAAGATGATTATTCTGTGCTCACCAAATAATCCTACGGGAAATAGCTTTGAAGTCAAGAGCATCAAGCAAATTCTTGACAACTTTGATGGACCTGTTTTGATTGATGAAGCTTATGTTGATTTCAGTATGAGAAAATCATGGAGTAATGAATTAAGTAACTTTAGTCAACTCATTGTAATACAGACATTATCCAAGTATTATGGAATGGCTGATTTAAGACTGGGAATTGCTTATGCCTCTTCAGAAATCATCAAGATTTTTAACAAGGTAAAACCACCGTACAACATTGCGGGTCAAACCCAACGTACAGT
>JAUHXX010000398.1 GCA_030426825.1 Bacteroidia bacterium
GTAGTACAGAACATGAAGAAATTGGTGAAACAGCCGATTCTAGCGCTGTTACACTTTTCACGTTTGATACATATAACGAAAAAATAAGCTATTGTATCGGTTTAGACCATGCTAGAGGTTGTTACAACGCATACAGCGCGCAAAATGTAGCCGACAAATTCAATATTAGACAAATTGAGTTTGGAATGATTGATTATTTAGCCGGAAATGATCTCAGAATATCATTTCTTGATAAAGACAGCTTGCTAGATTTATACCTATTAGAATCTGGGGAAGTTGATGATTCTCAAATTTCATTAGTAGACGCAAGTTATTGTGTTGGTTTAGACGAAGCGTTCACTCTTGTCAGTTCACTTGTTGGTAGAAAAATTGACCAGACAGTAGATGTAGAATTCATGATAAACGGTGTGAAAGATGGATTCTCAAATACCACTCCGGCAATTCCTCATATGGACGCTCGAAGAGAAATGGAAAAATATTATTCTGACCTCAATAAAACCAATGGAGCACAGTTCTTAGCCGAAAACAAATTGTACGAGGGGGTAATAGAAACTGAATCTGGATTACAATATGAAATCATCAAAGTAGGCACAGGCAAAAGCCCAAACATCACCGATTCAGTTACCATTCATTATACCGGAAGACATATTGACGGGCGAGTCTTTGAAACAACTGTACCTTCAAACATCCCTTACCAAGGCTCTCTCATGAGCGTTATCTTAGGTTGGCAAGAAGGAGTTATGTTGATGAAAGAAGGTGGTCAGAGCAGACTTTATATTCCTTATACACTTGCATATGGAGAACAAGGCAAAGGAAGAATTGAACCCTACTCTACCCTTATTTTTGATATTGAACTGTTAGAAGTTAAACGCTTTCACTAGTCTTTTTTCCTAGTGCTGAACGAAACAAATCCTTCATCTTTTCAATTTGATGACCATCCAAAAAGAGGATGTAGGAAATTATCATAATTGCGCCAAAAGTAAACAACCCCATTCCAAAAGCAATACCGAGATGAAACAAAGCACCAATCAGTAAAAATGGAATCTTAATTTTCTTGAACCAAACTAATAACGGAAATAAAATCTGATAAGCTAGTGTCAGATAGGTAGCAATCATAGACAGAATGAGATTTTCTGAAAAAATTGATTCAAAAATAAAAGATGAATAAACATCTATTCTTGAGATATACATAATAGCAGATCCTTCATACCAATGGTAATCAAATAATTTGTAAAAGGAACTGAAGAAATAAAGCACGCAAACTTGAATTAAAATAATCCAATAAAAGGTATTGTTCAGTATCTGTTGCAGATCATAAAAAGGACCTGATTTACTTTTAGATTTTTGAATAAAAATTAAATAGAATAGAATTAAATTAACCAATACTTCTCCACCAGTAAATGCTAAATAACCTTTTAAAAAGAGATTAACGGTAAAAAAATAAATCATTATTGATGAAATAATCGGAAGCTTCCTTAGCAATCCCATTGTCAAAAATATTAACTGGCCAACTATAAAAACGATATACATCCAGTCATAAAGGGTCATGGCCGGATGACTTAAGAAATTGACAAGACCGTAACTTCCTTGTTTCAAGAATGGAATATTAGTATTCCACCCTCTTGTACCTACGGTCCCATAGTATCCAAATAAATCTTCAGCTATCGGCAATAAGGTCAGCGTATTCAGGATTAAAAAAACGTATAAAACAGACCTAAAGAATTCTATCTTTTGATATTGTTGAAAAGGACTTGTTAAATTCGTAATTACTCTGATCATTTCGAATCTAATTTAATTCTTGGAATCTTTAATGCTCCCTTTTCCTCTGTTTCAACATTCTCTAATTCGCAACGCATCTCACAGTAAGTTACGTTCTCAAAATTAATATTTCTTGATGTCCCTCTGGCATAACGACAGAGCAGAATATAGCTATACCCCTCTTTGAAAAACTTAAGTTTATCGTCCGGAATGGGTTCATCCAACTTTAAATTCAAATCAAAAACATCTGCACTCACCCAGTGAATTAAGTTAGATTCAAGAAGAGCAACCTCTCCCAAATGAGTAACTCGCAGCCATCTATGCCAGAAAACAGCCTCCTCTGCTGGTCT
>JAUHXX010000113.1 GCA_030426825.1 Bacteroidia bacterium
TGATGTATTTGATGTTGTCTTGTTCATGTAGCCAGCCGTACTCAGTCAATTCTATTCGATTATTTCTGTGCAGAACATTATAATCTGATCTATGAGAATATTCGCGTCTTGGCAAGGGCCCATCTGTGCGAGAATGCCAAAAATGACGACCATCTACGTGTACCCAAGACGCATATCCTTCATACCTCGGACTGTCATCAACTTGAAACACTTTTTGGGTCCAAGTACCTTTAGCCTCCTCTTCAGATAACTTTTTGTATCCCCAATTCATGTCTTTGTTGAAACTCAATAAATCTTGGTTTTCGTAAACCCAATCTTCTCTCCAATGCTTAATTACCATTCCACCCCCAACTACTAAAAGATGCTGAATTGAGATAAAATTTTCGTTTTCTTCTATGATAAAAGCAAGTTCTGCTCCTGCATGTGTATTGTAATCTTCGTGAAACACATAATTGGTGTCCGGAGCGAAAGTTTCTGTGTAATCAAAATCAATCTCGTAGCATCCGCACAATGATTTAATGGCTTGAATATCTTGTTCTTTTTTATTTTGGGACATCACCCAAACACTTGAAATAACCGCAAAAGTGGTTAAAATTGTCGTTTTCATTTTATTGTTATTTATTTTTTTTGACAAAGCTATGATGAGAGAATCCTTCTGACAATACCTCAAAAAAGGTATTTTAGAATCATTCTAAATAAGAGTCAATTTTTTCCTTTTCTTTGTCGATTATTTCAATTTAAAATGATGCGATTTTTAGTTCTATTTTTCTTCTTTGTAAACTTCCATGTTTCAGCTCAAGACACCATTCCAACCGGAATAGTGATTGACTCAATTGGCAATGAAGTCTCTCTAATTTTAGATGCAAAAGATCAACCATTAAGCTACTACAGTCCTGTTTTCACACCTGTGTGTGTGGACGGAAGTTGTTATCCGATCAACATAAATATCTATTGGGATTTGGCCGGAAACTACTTAAAATACAGCTTAGACACAGGAGTTATATTAACGAAAATTGAGCATTTACCCTTTACTGAATTTGACTATGGATTATTGCACCGAATGATTGCGAATCCATCTTCAGCTTTAGCCAACTTTACGATTTACGAACTTACAATTCCTAAATCAATAATGGAGGTTGATGGTGTTAGTGGCGCAACAAGGCCTGAACTTTCAGGCAGTTTTGTTCCGGATGCATTGTTCACTACTTATACCTTGTGGCATCTTGCCAGAAGACCAAGGTCAGAACTATTTCAATATACCAACTCCCGCTATTTTAATGAAAAATGGATTGCTTATTTCATGGAAAACGAACAATTGGGCTGCAGTTATTCAGTTATAGAATATATACTCACCTCTTTGACCGGCAATGTCAAGGTTGAGAAATTCATTAAATTGTACAATGAACACGAACAGCATTTTACAGCCAAAAGTTTATCATTATTCAGCAAAGAAGAGTTAAAGTCTGAATATGGTTCAAGTGAATTTGAAAAAATTTATTCTTCAACTATAAATCAGCAAATGAAACTTGGAATTCTTGAATTATGGGAGAATTTAGGCATCAATGAATCACAGTTAATTGCCATCACTTCTGAAATTGGTGAAAGTTCTAGCTGTTTTAATTTAGAATTGCAGCTAATTGATCACTATCAGGATTGGCCTGAGGCAGAATATGAATTGTTCTATACCAAAATACAGTTACAAAATAACATGATGCGCAAGGAGAAAATGATGAAAGTTTTAACTAGCAGAGTAGACTCTTATCCAAAATCATTTAAGAAATTGTTGAAGTAGGGGAAAACGCGTATGCCTTTTTTATGCATAAAATGAGGTGAAATTTTAAGCGGTATATTATTTAGGGTAGGATTAATTCGCTACGCTCAGGCTTTTTTATATCATTCCCTCTTTGAAGCAAATCCTTCGCTGCGCTTCGGATTGGTCCTAACATTGAAGCGAGCTTGACACTTTTCTAATGGAATACAGGATTCAATCCTTCGCTGCGCTTCGGATTGGTCCTAACATTGAAGCAGCCCAAAGAAAACCTTTCGTTGCACTCAGTTTTTTTATTTCTCAAAATCTTACTCAAGCGAGCTTGACACGATTTTTTCAAAACAAAAAAACCTCAAGTCACTGACTTGAGGTTTTCTTTGTAGCGGGGACAGGACTCGAACCTATGACCTTCGGGTTATGAGCCCGACGAGCTACCAACTGCTCCACCCCGCAATATATCTTGAGTTAATTTTCTCTAATTGCGAGTGCAAATATAATTTCTTTTTAGTTCCAAAACAAACTTTCAAGAAAAATTAGCGAATGATTTCCTTTTAAGACAGGAATCGCTCATTCTTGCCTGTTCAAGCCGACATTAATTTATTTTCTTAGTCATCTTTCATGATTAAAATCACAGTTTTTTCAGACTCAAGTCAGTTTATTTCCCTTATATCTACTATAAGTTTGTAAAAAACTAAAGCATGACTATTCTTATTCCAACTGACCTTGGTGGTGACCATGAAGACCGATTGTTAGACTTACTAGATTTACTTCAAGATGGAGCTCGGGTTGTTTTATTTCATTCAGTTGAATCCAAAACGGCCGGTACTGCGGGAGTAATAAATATGGATCAACTGATGTACGAAGATGCTTGTAAAAACATGGAAGAGCTACTCAAAAAGATTCGTATTAAACAAAAAGACCGCTTGAAGATTGAGAGTAATGTACTTTGCGGCTACTTTGATTCAGACTTAGAAATGACCATTAACGCTGTAAAGCCAAATTTACTCGTATTGATTTCGAAATCTCGTAAAGGAATAGACAAACTAATGGACAAAAGGAAATCATTAGGTGTAATTGGTGAAATTAAACAACCCTTGCTAGTAATTCCAGCCGAGGCTGAAATCAATAACCTGCACAGAGTTGGTTTTGCCATTGATCAAAAAGAACCACTTAGTGATCACGTATTGAATCAATTGTCATTTTTTACGGGCTATTTCAAATCAGATTTAAGAACTTTTCATGTAAATGACCACAGTGAAGAGAACCTGGATTATTACTCAGAAATCTCTGGTCCTTCAGATTTTACCGAAAAAGTAGAAATTACTTTAAGCGAAGATGTCAAAACAGGTATTGACGAATGGGTAGCAGAAAATGAGGCTGATGTATTAGCGATAGTCACCCATGATAAGAACTTTTTTGAAAAGCTTTTTAAGAGTAGTATTTCTCGCAAATTAATCAAAGACAATAAAACACCTCTTTTAATTTTAACTCAATAATTATGGAAATAATAGATCACATATATTACGGTTTTGGAAAAATCGTACTGGCAGCTATCACAGTAGATGGTAAAGTAGACAAATCAGAAGTTGCAAGTCTTCAAAGGCACTTAGATAAAGCTAAAAAGTCAAGTGATGTTAATTTAACCTTGGTTGAATTAGTTTTTAAGGACTATAAAAAATACCATAATGGTACTAGCGAAGAACTTTTAAAATCTGGAATACATGATTTTCATTTAGGAGATGCCCATCTGACACCAGAAATGGCTTCTACATTTAGATCAATTCTGATTGATGTGGTAAGTGCCGAGCCTCCTATCACAGGTGAAGAAGAAAAACTAGTAAAAGAGTTTATCACTTATTTAAACGAAAGAGAAAGAGCAGCAAATTAACATGTCCGTTTCAACTAAGCACGTTAGTATCCTTGGGTTTGGTGGTATTGGACGCATTTTAGCTTTTCATTTACTCTCATCATCTGATGACTGTGAATTGAACATTATAGACAATAACCCAAATGTAAAAGGTGCCTTTCAAGATTTAGAGCACGCACAAACAGTTTACGGTAAGCGTAAAATTCACCTAAACAATTTTGACCTACTCGAAGAGGCCGATTTTATTTTTCATTCTGCAGGACTTGGGGTTCCTCATGGAGAAGATAGAGCTATTGTTGTTGCAGAAAACAGTCAAATTACAAAATCATTATTTGAATCTCGAAACTTCAAAGAGACGTGTAAGGTGATAGTTATTGCTAATCCTGTTGATGCAATCACTTATTTTACTTGGAAATACTCTGGATTAAACCGATCAAACGTAGTTGGTGTCGGCACCTATCTTGACTCCAAAAGAATGAGTTATTTCATGGCCAATCAATCTATTAATAAAGATTGTATCCTACTTGGTGAGCATGGTAAAAACATAGTATTCTGTGAGCAACTCACATTTAATAATCAAGCACCAAATGATGACGAAAAAGAAATCATCAATAAATGCATACAACAAACCATTTACGCAGCACATTCAATCAAGGCATATGGAGATGCCTCAATTTATGGTGTGAGCGGATGTGCAATTGAGCTTTATCATAGGCTCCAATCCAATACAGTATCTGAATTACCACTTACAACTGCACTAAACCCAGATTTATCTCAACGTTTAGATTGTGAAAGAACAGCCATAAGTTTAATTGTAGAAATTAATAAAACAGGAGCATATCCTAAACTACCTAAAAAACTTTTGCCTGATGAATTGGAAAAAATGAAGGCCTCTGCCCAATGGGTAGAAGCCTCTATTTTAACATCAGAAGAATTAAGCTAAGGCTTCAATTCGAACTTTTTCGCCATTAAATTCTATTTCACTTCCCACTTCAAGGCCCCGCACCTTTTTAAAGAAAGGAGATTCGATAGAAATCGGCATAATCTCCTGATTATTATTTTTAAACCTCTTGTGATCAACACCTACAACATAGCATACTTCATTGCTTAAAAAAACAGATCCAAAATCCACCCGAATGTGTTTCTCTGAAAACTCAACTCTATTCAAACTATTTATATCCGACTCTTTCAAACGAATTTGCTCTTGAATCATCATATACACATCTTTTGCCTCTGAAGAATGGCTTAAATCTTCAGATTCAATCACGTCCTCTTCGTCAATATCAATTGCCTTAGTTTGCTCAGCCAAATCAATCTTTGATTGCTTTAATTCCAGTTCAATGTTGCTTTTTAATTCCTCAATGATTTCACTTTTATTCTCAATGGTCATTTCTATTATTTATTTGTTAATTACTCTGATTTAGCCTCAACAATAAGCAAACCAGCTCTATCTACTAAACTACCCATAAAACTAGTCTTAAGCCCCGTTGAATATCAGCAAAACGTATGATTATTGTCATGAAGATGTCCGCATAGAATACGGAAATTTGGATAGATAAGAACATGAACTATGACGAAAGTATTTGACATCATGACCGAGTGCATTTTCAGGTTAAATGAAAGTGACACTGTTCAGAAAGCTTCCTTAATGATGAAAGAAAATCAGATACATCATTTACCGGTTTATTTGGATAAAGAACTTACAGGCATGGTAAGTACATTTGATTTAATTGGTGTGAGTTATGACAAGCTTATAAGTGACGTGATGACGAAGCCTCTGATTACTGCTTATGAAGGTGAGGAACTACAAACCATTATTAAAACAATGTTGGACAATAAAATCCATGGAATACCTGTAATTGACAGCAAGCAACAACTAATTGGAATCGTTTCATCCACAGATATTATCAAGCATTTTAAAGCCTAAATTATGTCAGCAACAAACATATTGATGCCAACTGATTTTTCAGAAAACTCATGGAAGGCTATGTGCTATGCTGCAAATCTTTATAAAGATAAGCCGTGTAATTTCTATATTATTAATACTACTGAAATTCCTTTCCATCATGTTGATACCAACGTGATGACCGACATGACAGCAACCGTAAAAAGCACCGAAGATCAAATCACTAAAACCGTTGCTTTATTTAAAGATCTGGACCATCACCCAGAAAGTAGGACTGAACTTATTGCACATCTAGGTAGCTTGTCAGGTTCTATCAACAACTTGCTAGAGACTTTTGATAAAAAGGATCAGAGTTTTATTGTAATGAGCACGAAAGGAGCTGATGAAATCTCTGATTATTTATTTGGTACGGTCACCAGTAATATTGCACGTAATATTGACATCCCTATTTACTGTATTCCAAATGACGCAAATTTGGATAATCCTAAAAACATAATGCTGGCAGTGGATGCTAAAATTCTTAACGAAGTAAAAGTCCTTAATGTAATCGCTGATTTAGGAAAAACCTTTAACAGCAATGTGCATGTGGTCAACGTAAGTAATCAATCTTGTTTATTCTGTGAAGAAGCCCCTGAACGATTTGTGATTCAGCAATACCTATCAGAAGTAAACCATTCATTCTTGTCAATCAAAGGAAGTTATGTGCAAGATGAACTGATGCTATATGCAGAGCAGAACAACATAGATCTTATTGTAATGATTAAAAGAAAAAAAGGGTTTTGGCAAAATCTTTTTGAAACAAGTAATACGAAAAACATGAGTTTATATGGTCAAACACCTCTGCTCATACTAAAAGAACACTAATCGATTAAAACAAACAACAATGAAAGTAGAAAAAAACCAAGGAGAAATAAAAGTCATTTTTGAAGAATGCCCAGAAGGCAACCTATCTCTCGCAGACATGGGCTTATCTGATGAAGATTTAAACTTTGAAGGAGGGCATGTAAGACTATCATTTGATTTTTCTAAAACCAACGGAACAAGAAAGTATTATGATACGCCAACGGTAAAAATCGAATATCATGAATTAATGGCCGAAACACATTGGCAATGCGATTTCAATGAAGAAACCATTTTAGATAAAACAGATCACCATGGTCATAGCACGATAATGCTTCTAAAAAGAAAAGAGCTAGAAAAACTTGAGCATCATCACGAAAATAAATTGATCGTTCATGGAGATTTCCCTCAAGGCGTACACTTAAAGTCAAAAGACTCAATGGTTCACTTTTTTAAGTAACAGTTCAGCAATATCTTCTAAATTAGAGTAAAATTTACGCTAATGAAGAAGGTATTGCTTTTGTTTATCACTTGTTGTTTTTGGTTTTGCACCTCTTGTAAAACAGAAAACGACCAATCAAATCAAGAGGGTGAAACTGAACAAATTGATTCCAATTACTGCCAATGTGACGAGTTAATTTTTGATGGCTCTTACAATCATTATTATCGTTTCAAAAAGAGAGAGGGATTTACTGGTACTTGCGAATCCTTTTACCCTTCAGGTCAATTAGAAGTGATTAAGCACTTTGATGATGGAAAATTAGAAGGTGAAATGATTCGATATTTTGAAAGCGGTCAAGTCGCTGAAAAAATGGAGTTCATGACTAATTTTCAAACAGGGTTTCAAACTAATTTTAACGAATCTGGAGACACAGTTTATCACGCCTTTTTCAAAAGAGGTAATTTGATGGAAGTCTATATTCAATGATACACTATTTCAGACCAGTTCTGAAATCTTTACCCGTAGGGTTTTCAAAAACAGCCAAATCAAAATAAGGCACCGCTGATAACAAATGATCAAAAATATTACCGATTACTGCTTCGTAAACCGGCCAATCTTTTGTTTTGGTAAAGGCATATATTTGAAGTGACACCCCTTTTTCAGTAGGCGCCAATTGACGTACCATCAAGGTCATTTCTTGGTTGATATTCTCGTTTTGCTTCAAATAAGTCTCCATATAATATCTGAAGATTCCAATATTGGTTTGATTTCTCCCGTTCAGCAATACTGACCTGTTTACCTTATTGTTGGCATTAAATTCTTTAATTTCCTGTTCTTTCTGTTCAATATAACTGCGAATCATTTCAATTTCACCGTATTTATCTAACATCTCTGGTGTACAGAATTTGATTGAGCCAATTTGAATATTTATTGACCGTGTAACTCTTCTCCCTCCGGATTCCTCCATTCCACGCCAGTTTTTAAACGAATCTGAGATGAAGGAATAAGTTGGAATGGTGGTAATGGTTTTATCAAAGTTCTGAACTTTTACTGTGGCTAGTGTAATTTCCAACACATCCCCATCTGCGCCATATTTCTCCATGGTCACCCAATCTCCAATTCGCACCATATCATTTGCGGCTAACTGAATGCTGCCGACAAATCCTAAAATGGTATCCTTAAACACCAATAATATAACAGCTGTCATTGCACCCATTGAGGTGAGAATAACCACCAAGTCAACATTAAATGCAACCGAAATCATTAAGATTCCGAAAATGATACCAATGATAATCTTCCCTAATTGAAAAAAGGAATGAATGGGTTTATCCTTTAATCTTTCTTTCTCAGAAAGTACATCACGCGCCGTATTCATGAATCGCATAACGATAATGATGAGCACGAAAATGATGACGAAATCGGTCAATCGAACAGCAATATCAGCAATCCTTGGAAAATCATAAAACACTACGTGCATGAAATAATCCATGAGTAATAGTGGAACCAAATGTGCACATGCAGAGAAAAACTTGTTTTTTACTAATTCATCATCCCAATGCGTTTTGGTTTTATCCGCCATCCGGTGGATAATGCTCAAAGTAATGTTACGCGTAACCCACCAGAGCAAAAAACTTGCGCCTGCCACGATAATCGCCAATAGAATAGTTCGGGTGTAAACTAAACTTGAACCTTCAAGTCCCCATCCTGAAAGAATATCATTCGATTTTGTCACGATCTCACTTGCACCCATATTCAATTTTTTGAATCCGGTTGAAGCTTGTGACAGGCTATCTGCCAATGTTTCGTTATCAATTGCCATTCTTAAAACTTTTTGTAAAAGTACCAAGAATGAAACAAAGAACTAGAAAATCAGCCTTGAATTAGTGGATTATACATCATGATTGCATGATTTTGAGTAATTAATTCCTCATTACTATCAGCCGTAATGATATTGGTGACTTTTCGCCAAATCTCATTGTGTCGGGTATATCCACCCCACCATTGCAATTCGAATTTATGATTGCGTTCAAAAACTTCGTAGCCAAATTGAATGGGGTATGATGAACAAATAGCTCCTTGTAAATGTGTGTCACTCAAATTGAGATTAATTTGAATGGGCATCTGCGTTTCATTTTTAAGTTGAAGATCAATATAATTGTAACACAATGTCGCTCCACTTCCGAATGGGAGCTTTCTATTCACGTCTGGAAAAACATCATAACTGTGACGCCAACGCTTGGTCACTTTCAAAGGGCTGTGCAACGCCATCCAGTAAATTAAGTTCCCTAGCTGACATAATCCACCACCAATTCCGGTAGTCACCCGACCATTGCTCAGTGTCATTCCTTCTAAAAAGCCTCTTGCTTTACTCGGCCTTCCGACCATTTTCCAGAGTGAGAAAGATTCACCAGGTTGAATGATGACGCCATTTATTTTATCAATGGCCAATTTCAAATTGACAATTTTGTTGTGCTGCAAATACATGTCTACATCTTTCAATCTCCGTAACAATAGGGATTGATGCGTAATCAATGTATTTGGCAATTGTTGTAAATCAATTTCCTTGGCAAATTTTTCGGGACCAGTGATCCAATTTACTTTTTGACGTAAACAAAAATATTCTTTGCCTACTTTTTTTCTTAAGGCACTTCTTTTTTTTGGCTTTTCTACTTGATTCACGTTGTCTATTTTTCTTTTAAATTAACCCATCTACCGCTAAGAACAATTATTTATTCTGACTTTATCTTCCGTGAATTATTTATCGAAATGGTCAATTGATTATTCGTTAATTTGTAATCTAGAAAATTGTCATGCGTAAATTTTTCAGCTCCTTGTGGATTCTTGGTTTGGGAACGTTAATCATCTTTCCCTTATTGGCATGGCCTATATTTTACTTTACCGAAACACCTTTGGCTGAAGTGTTTGCCATTGAACAACGCCAATTGTATTCTATTCCTACATTTTTATCCGCTGGAATTATTTTCGGGTTGATCATGATTTGGATGACGGAATTGCCTTTTTTCAGTGAGGCCTTAAGCAAATATAAAAACCTGCTGAGTCATTTTAAAATCTCCCGTTTTCAGGCTGTGTTTTTATCGGTTTGTGCAGGAGTTGGTGAAGAGATATTTTTTAGAGGTGCACTTCAGCCCTTATTTGGGATTCTAATTACGGCTATAGTTTTTGTCGCCATTCATGGTTATTATTCTGTAAAAGATATGCGTGTGAATATTTTCGCTTTGTGCTTAACCGGATTCATCATTCTACTAGGTTGGGCTTCAAAAGAAATATCCATTTGGCACGCCATAGCCGGCCATTTTAGCTATGACTTGGTATTGTTATTTTATTACCGAAAAACAGCCACTTAGAATTTCTCCCGAATGATTTTTCCGCTTTCGGTATAATTAAAAGCTCCTTTGAAATAAGCTTCTTTCGGGCAGTGGTACTTGGG
>JAUHXX010000114.1 GCA_030426825.1 Bacteroidia bacterium
AGAAATCAATTTTCTAACACTTTCTTTTTTAAGTGATTTTACATCCTTGCCGTCTAGTAAAACAGCTCCCTCTTGCACATCATGAAAGCGAGGAATCAAATCTGAAATGGTAGATTTTCCCGAGCCCGATTCTCCGACCAAGGCCACAGTTTGTCCCTTTTTAATTTCAAAAGAAATACCGTTCAATACATCTTCATCTGTATATGCGAATCGAACATTATCGAATTTCAACGAATCATTGAAATCTGCAATTTCGTTTGCATTTTCAGAGTCCTTAATGGTATCCTCTAAATCTAATATCCCGTTAATTCTGTCCATAGAGGCAGAGGCTTTGCTCATGAACGCCATTCCACTTGCAAAACCACTTACTGGTCTCATCAATTGAGAGAATACAATAATAAAGGTCATGAATTCATCACTAGTCATTTGACCCGCAATAGGATCTTCTGTTAAAATTATCCTTCCTCCAAAATATACAATTGATACCAAAACGCAGGCTCCTAAAAATTCATTCAAAGGAGACGCCATATCTCGCTTTCTAAACGTTCTGGTAATGATTTTTTGATGGTGGTTGTTCTCTTTTGAGAATCGTTTGAGTGCTAGTTTTTCAGCAGTAAAGGCTTTTATAATTCTTACTCCGCCTAGTGTTTCTTCAATGATGGATAAAAGATTTCCCATCTGTTTTTGTCCCTTTGCAGATGTCCGTTTTAAGCTTTTTCCAATTCTAGAAATCGCCAATGCAGATAAAGGCAATAAAATGAGTGAGAACAGGGTGAGTTCCATGCTCCAAGAAAACAAGATGATTAGATGCAGAATGATAGATAAGGGCTCTCTAAATAACATATCGATTGCAAAAACTACTGCAATTTCAATCTCATTCAAATCGGAAGTCATTCTAGATAAAAGATCTCCCTTTTTCTCCTCAGAATAGTAAGATAGTGGCAAATGAATGGATTTGTGAAAGAGTTGCTCCCTCAAGTCACGAACCACGGCCATTCTCATATACGACTTAAAGTAAATCGCTGCATACCTAAAGAAGTTTTTTAGGAAAAACGCGGCTAAAACAGTAATACAAATAAATGCCAAGGCACCTACTTTTCCTCCACCATTGGTAACGATAAAATCAGCCATCCAGTAGTCGTAATACTGCGAAAAATAATCAAATACACCTTCTTTAGTGGCCCAGTCAGGTCTTGGGATGTTTGCCAGTTCTGTGACTTTTTGATTTGAGAAAATCAACTTTAAAAAAGGCACAAAAAGCACCAATGAAAGCAAGTTGAAAATGATAAATAAAAAATTGCAGATAATCACCATTATCGCCGTAGAGCGGTGTAAAAATGATAGTCTTAATATTTGCAAATAGTCTTTCACAGGCCACAAAAGTAGAACGGATTTTATTAACTACGCGTTTTTTCAGGATTTGTTTTAATTTTTGAAGGAAAATCATCAGGATAATTTTTAGCTTGAAACTCAGTAGGGCCAAATCAATCAGATATACTATTTTTGTAGGAAATTAAGAATTAGCAAAGAGGAGAAATGGCATCTATTAGACAGAAGAAAATTGAAGCAGTACTTAAACAAGAATTGAGTACAATTTTTAGAGAACAAGCACGAACATTGTGTAAAGGCGCTATGGTGTCTGTAACTGTCGTGAATGTTGCTCCAGATATGTCATTTGCTAAAGTTTATCTTTCAATTTTTGGAGGCGCTGACAATAAAGAAGTTTTCCAAAACATCTCCAATGCTAAAGGTGAAATCCGATTTGAAATTGGAAAAAGATTAGGAAAGAGTTTTAGAAGAATTCCAGAATTTGCTTTTGCTATAGATGATTCTTTGGATTATGCAGAAGAAATTGATCGATTGCTGAAAGATTAATGAATTCGTCTTTTTTCATAGCGAAGAGATACCTTTTTTCAAAAAAGTCAAACAATGTAATCAATATCATATCGGCAGTTTCTGTGATCGGCATCATGATTTCAACTTCTGCACTTGTCATTGTTTTATCTGCATTTAACGGGATAGAAAACCTGGTGGTGAACATGTTCAGTTCATTTGAGCCTGACATTAAAATTGAATCCATCAAATCCAAATCATTTGATCAAGACTATATTCCAGAAAGTATCTATCAGTTTGACGATTTAGTTGCCCATTCTAAAGTAATTGAAGAAATCGCTATCATTAAAAATGATGAGAAATTCGTGATTGGAACAATTAAGGGTGTCGAAAAATCATTCTTAAAAATGGTGGATATGAATGGTCATTTGCTGGATGGTCAATCCTCAATTGATTATAATGGTAAACCAAGTGGAATAGTAGGGGTCATTGCTCTTGAGAATTTGGGTGGATATATTTATGAGTCCGATTTTTCACCAGAGAATTTCACTATTTACTCGCCCAATAGAAACGAAAAAATTAGCAGAAGAAATCTAGAAGCCTTTACTACTTCGGTAATTCCGATAGTTGGTACATTTTCTTTCAATAATCAAGTTGATCAGGATTTTTTAGTGCTGCCGCTTGATTATGCTGCAGAAATTTTAGATTATTCAAATGAGATTACTGGCTTAGAATTAGATTTTGTTGAAGGAACTGATTTAGACAACAAAAAAGCACAAATTCAGAAAATTATTGGACCCAGCTTTGAAGTGAAAACGAATTATGAGCAAAATGAGCTCATATACCAAACGAGTAAAAGTGAAAAGTGGATTACTACTTTGCTCCTAGCTTTTATATTTTTCTTAGCAACATTTAATATGGTGGCTTCGATTACCATGCTCGTCATTGAGAAAAAAGATAATATGCGCACCTTACATGCAATTGGAGGTAAAGAGCAACAGCTTCAAAACGTATTTTTCTATGTAGGATCATTAATTAATGGACTTGGACTAATCCTTGGATTAATAGTTGGGTATGCAATTTGCTTATTGCAACAACAAGTTGGTTTAATTAGTATGCAAGGTGGAGTGGTAGAATATTTTCCAATTTACTTCAAATTGAACGACCTTTTTGTAATTTTAGGAATCACAATCATATTTGGATTGTTGGCAGCCTACTTACCCAGTAAATTTTTAATTAAAAGAATATTAAAATGAACAGATTAATTATCCTTTCAACTTTATTGTTGACGAGTTTATACAGTGTCGCACAAGATAGAATGACGCCCGAGTTATTGTGGGATTTAAAACGAGTGGGTGCAGCTCACGTTTCACCAGATGGAGTTAGGATGTTTTATAGCGTTCGTGAATATGACTTGAAAACCAATAAGTCTAAATCAGATTTATTTGTAGGAGATATAAACGGAAATCCGGCAAAACAAATTACCCGAACTCCTGCTACCGAAGCAGATGCGCAATGGTCTAATGATGGTCAAAAAATTCTTTATTTGTCAGATTCTGATAAAGGAATGAACGTGTTCGAAATGTCTTGGAGCGGAAGAGATGCCAAACAGATTTCTTTTATCGAAGGCGGTATCAACGGCTTTAAAATTTCTGCTGACGGAACAAAAATGTTGTACATCAAAGATGTGAAAATGAATAAGGTCACCGCTAAAGAATTACACGAAGATTTAGATCAGTCAAATGTAAGAGTCTATGACGATTTAATGTATCGACACTGGGGGTCTTGGGAAGATGGAAAAAGGTCACACATTTTTGTTGCCGATATCGTAGACGGTAAAGTTGATGGAGAAGGCAAAGATATTATGGCTTTAGAAGATTATGACGCGCCTTTGATGCCTTTTGGCGGAATGGAGCAAATTACTTTTTCACCAGATAGCAAGTCTATTGTTTATGTGTGCAAAAAGAAAGTGGGTAAAGAATATGCGGTTAGCACCAATTCTGATTTATACAGTTATGATATCGCTACCGGTAAAACAAGAAATCTTACCACTGGAATGATGGGCTATGATAATGAACCTGCTTTTTCTGCAGATGGAAAGAAACTGGCATGGCTAAGCATGGAGAAAGATGGTTTTGAGGCCGATAAAAATGACATAATTGTAATGGATTTGGCCAGCGGAACAAAAACCAACTTGACCAAAGAAATGGATATGACAGTTGCTGGTTTTATCTGGGGAAAAGATGCTTCAACCATTTATTATAAATCAGTTACTGAAGCGACTTACCAATTATACGCTTTAGATGTTGCCACCAAAAAAAGTCGACAAATCACAGAAGGGATTCACAATTTTACTTCTTTCTCACTTTCGGGAGACAAGTTAATAGCGGGAAAACAATCTATGAACCATCCGACAGATTTATATTTGGTTAACATTAAATCAGGTGAAGAAAAACAGTTGACAAATGCCAATAAGGCCATTTATGACAAATTGAAAATTGGAAAAATTGAAAAGAGATGGGTAGCAACTACGGATGGTAAAAAAGAACTGGTTTGGGTGATTTATCCACCTGACTTTGATCCTGCTAAAAAATACCCGGCCCTATTGTATTGCCAAGGTGGACCACAATCAGCAGTATCACAATTCTTCTCGTACCGTTGGAATTTTCAATTAATGGCGGCGAACGATTACATTATTGTTGCTCCAAATAGAAGAGGATTACCAGGTTTTGGCCAAAAATGGAATGACGACATTTCAGGTGATTGGGGTGGACAACCTATGGATGATTATTTATCTGCCATTGATGAAATTAAAAAAGAGCCGTATATAGATGAAGAGCGAATTGGCGCTATCGGCGCTTCTTATGGTGGGTATTCAGTTTATTATTTAGCCGGTATCCATGAAAATAGATTTAAAACCTTTATTTCTCATTGTGGTTTATATAATCTAGAAAGCTGGTACGGAACAACTGAAGAACTGTTCTTTGCTAATGAAGATATCGGGGGGCCTTATTATGGGGAAAAAATCCCTGAAGGATATATCAAAAATTCACCTCACCGAATGGCGCATAAATGGAATACACCAATGCTGATATTCCATGGAGAAAAAGATTTTAGAGTTCCTTTAAATCAAGGAATGGAAGCTTTCCAAGCATTGCAGTTACAAGACATTGAAAGTCGATTGGTTACATTCCCAACTGAAAATCACTGGGTGCTTTCGCCTCAGAATGGAGTCTTCTGGCATAGAGAATTTTACGGCTGGTTAGATAAGTATTTAAAGTAAATATTGTGGAGCAACCTAAGATAATACATGCCATTTCAGAATTAAATTTCTTATCAAAAAAGGAGCTTAAACAGGTTGCAGACCATGTTGTCATTCGAAATGTCAAAAAAGGTGAATTTTTGATTCAAGCCGGTCAAACATGTAAGGAAATTGTTTTTCTAGAACGAGGCTTGTTGCGCTCATTTTACATCAATCCGAATGGGGATGACATGACCTATTGTGTTACCTTTGAGAATGAGTTTATCTCGGCTTATTCTTCTTATATTTCAGGTGCCCCAGCCGTTGAAAATATTGAAGCCATGGTTGATTCAACAGTTTCAATTATCAAAAAAGAGTTTGTTGAAGAAAAAGCAGCAACTACGCTTTCTTTTTGCAAACTAATGCGTTTTTATGCAGAATCTTATATTGTAGAAATGGAGAGTAGATTGATTTCTTATCAAAATGAAAGTGCATTTGACCGTTATCAATTATTGAGACAAAAGTACCCACATTATTTCGGTCAAATTCCTAAACAATATTTGGCGTCTTATTTAGGTATTTCGGCAAGACATTTGAATAGAATTTCCAAGGAATTTCACGTTTAGGACATTTGTCCTTTTATCGGTTTTAGTTTTCATAGAGATTTGCTGTAAAAAAATCATATGAAAAATATTGTTGTAATTAATGGTCACCCAAGTGCCGATAGTCTAAACGCTGCTATTGCGAAATCCTATATCAAAGGAGCGATAAAATCTGGAGCCAAAGTAGAAGAGATAGAAATTGGAAAATTAGCTTTTAATCCAAATCTAAATGGAGCCTATACAACTAATCAAACATGGGAACCAGATTTAGTTGATGCTTGGGAAAAAATTGAAAACGCTGATCATCTAGTTTGGGTACATCCAGTTTGGTGGGGAGGATTGCCTGCAATAATGAAAGGGTTTATAGATAGACTGTTCTTGCCGGGGAAAGCGTTTAAGTACAGAGAAAACTCTATTTGGTGGGATAAATTGCTGAAAGGTAAATCTGCTTTCATTATGACTACTTCTGATCAGCCTTATTGGTATTACCGCTTAATCAATAGGATGCCAACTGTACACGCCCTGAAACGAATGACATTGCAATTTTCTGGGGTTCATCCTGTCAAAGTAAAAATGTTTTCACCCATTCGATCTAAAAGTGATGAGAAAATTAGTGCTATTTTAAATAAGAGTTATCAATACGGTTTAAAATTCAAATAGCTCTGTTCCTTTCTAAATATTGAAAAGTCTGCGCAACAGCAAGGTCAACGAACAATGTTGAACCTCAAAGCTGCCAAAATTAATTCCCGCAGGGATCCTGATATCAATTGAGCGTAGCCGAAATGATTATCTGGAACAAATTACGAAAAACGAAAAACGAAAAACGAAAAACGAGAATCGAAAATCGAAAATCGCCCTGAGCGAAGCTCAGCCGAAGCGAACTCAGTGAGCGCTAAAACACTTCTTGCACAACACGCTCCTTGTAGCTCTGCCCAATAGGTATAGATTTATCTAAAATCGCTAGGGAATTTCCTTCTAAGGCCGATACCATAGTTTTATTGATGATATAGGATTTGTGACATCTGATAAATAGTTCAGAAGGCAAGCTTTCTTCAAGCTTTTTCAATGACATCAAAGCTGTTATTCTTCCTGTTGGTGTGTGAAAAGAAACATATTCTCTTTGTCCTTCTATGAACCGAATGTCCTTATATTGAACCTTATAAAGTTTGTGATCTGCCTTAATGGTCAGAAAATCTTTTTTAAGCGAAACATCCTTGTTTTCCAATTGGCCATCATGAATGTCTTTTGCTTTATTGACTGCAGTTAAAAATCGCTCAAATGCAAATGGTTTTAAAAGGTAGTCAACTGCGCTCAGCTCAAATCCTTCAATGGCGTAATCTTTATATGCCGTTGTAAAAATAACCAAGGGCGGATGACTGAGTGATTTTACCAAGTCAGTTCCAAGAATTTCGGGCATTTGAATATCAGTGATGAGCAAGTCAATATCTTGTTCCTGCAACAGATTATTCACTTCAATTCCATTTTTGCAACTCGCTACCAATTCCAAATAAGGAATTTTTGAAACATAATTTTCAACTAAGTTTCTAGCAAGCTTTTCGTCATCTGCAATTATACACTTCATACTAATTCAATGTTAAGTCCAATAAAACACGATAAGTGTCTACATTTTGTTGAATCGTCAACTGATGTTTTTGAGGGTAAATAAGCGACAATCTTTTTTTCACGTTCTCCATTCCAACTCCTCCAACACCATCCTTTTTACCAGCTGTTATTGTTGCGCTATTCGATAAATCAAGTTTCAAATGATTGTCTTGAATGTCAATTTTTATCTTGATCCAACCTGTTTTTTTATTCTCTACATTCGAGTGTTTAAAGCTGTTCTCTATAAACGGTAACAATAGCATTGGGGCAATTTGTAGTCCAGACGTATTTTTTGCAATATCCACAGAAATATTGTCATGGTCATCATCTTTTAAAAATTGGAGTTCTATAAAGTTTTTAATTTGTTTTAACTCGTCTTCTAAACTCACCCGATCCTTCTCGCTTTCATAAGTTACGAAACGCAAAATTTCTGAAAGATTTAAAATGGCATCACCAGTTTTCTCAGAGTTCATTTGTGAAAGCGAATAAATATTATTCATTGAATTAAACAAAAAGTGAGGGTTAATTTGGGCCTTTAATGCTTTCGTTTCGGCATGTAACATTTTGTTTTTTAATTCTAAACTTTCTTTATTTTTTCTGCTCAGTTGAAGAGATTTCCAAATCAACGCACTAATGATGATTGGAGGAAATGAAGAGACTAATCGACCTATATATACTAAGTGGACTGGTCTGTCTTTAAAATGAGGGACGTCTAATGGAAAATTGGCGTCCATATAAATATCTAAAGGAGCAAAAACTAAAACATGCCCTATGACCATGGCTGCTAACGTTCCAAAGTAGGCGATTTTATGACCGCGCTCGTATAAAACACATGATATCCAAACCAAATTGATATAGAATATTACCATTTGTGGAACCACAAAAGTTGCCGTACGGAATACAGAGGTTGGAAGGTCACTTATTTCAAAGATTACCCAGCTCACAATGGCAAAAAACAATAGCCATGCAATTAAAGAGTATTTTATGTAAGTTTTCACGAATCAAAGTTACTGATAAGCTTGAATTGAGAATTGCTTTATCAACCAATTGGGCATTTTTATCAATCTGCAAGTTTTTCAAAAACAAAATAGGGGTATTTAATTTGGCAATCGACTTTGTTCCAAAGTCCGCTATTAGTCAATAAGTTTTCATTGATAAAATCGTGATTTTTATAGAAATAAAATTGCAGGTCGCTGGATATTAAGCAACTTTGCTGAACATTTAACTAAACAATGCGTTTAAATCGTATTAAATATTAAGAATGAATTTATTGAAAACCTTATCGATTCTAGTTGTTTTACTCATGACATCAGTATCGTTTGCCCAAGATGAGAAGTTTACTTTAAGTGGAACGCTAAAAGATGGTTCTTCAGGTGAAGATCTAATTGGCGCTAGAATTACAGTGAAAGAGCTGCCAGGAACTGGAGCGATCACAAATGCTTATGGATTCTTTTCTTTGACCTTGCCTGCAGGTAACTACACAATCAATTATAAATCTTTAGGTTTTGAATCCGGTTCTTTTGAAGTAGAATTAACTGACAATGTTCAAAAAGATATCGAGTTAAAACCTGAAGGTAAGGTGTTAGGAAAAGTGGAGGTGACGGCTGAGAAAGCCAATTCAAACGTTACATCTGCAGAGATGGGGGTTGATCGCTTGTCAATGTCAGATATCGAGAACATACCCGTTCTTTTTGGTGAAAAAGATCCATTAAAAACCATTCAACTACTTCCCGGAGTTAAGTCGGCCGGTGAAGGAAATGCAGGATTCTATGTAAGGGGTGGGGGTTCTGACCAAAACTTAATATTGTTAGATGGTGCACCCGTTTATAATGCATCTCACTTGTTGGGGTTCTTTTCTGTTTTCAATTCTGATGCGTTAAAAGATATTAAATTGTACAAAGGTGGTGCTCCAGCTGAGTTTGGTGGTCGACTTTCTTCTGTACTAGATATTAAAATGAAAGAAGGGAATCAGAAGAAATTTTCTGCCTCTGGTGGTTTAGGGTTGATTTCTTCAAAATTAACACTTGAAGCACCAATTGTAAAGGATAAAGGGTCGTTTATAATTTCAGGAAGAAGGACCTATGCAGACCTATTCTTAAAGTTGTCTAAAAGAGAAGAAGCAAAGAATTCAACCTTGTACTTCTATGATTTAAACGCAAAAGCCAATTATAAAATTGGTAAGAAGGATCGAATTTTCTTATCTGGATATTTTGGACGAGATAAATTTGGCTTTGCAGATGCCTTCGGATTTGACTGGGGAAATATAACGGGAACTGCCAGATGGAATCATATTTACGGAGAGAAACAAAAGCTATTTGGTAACACTTCATTTATTTTTTCAAACTACAATTACAAAATTAAATTTGGAAGTGGAGACCAAACATTTGAAATCGGATCAGAAATTCAAGATTTCAATTTAAAAGAGGATTTCACTTGGTATATCAATGATAATCACACCTTAAGTTTTGGGGCTAACGTCATTCATCACACATTTAAGCCAGGTGAAATAGAAACGGGTGACGGGATTGGTTTTCAATTAAATGATATCGAAAAAAGATATTCAATTGAATCCTCTGCCTATGTTTCAAATGAACATGAGATTGGTAAAAGAATAACATTGGTTTATGGACTTAGAGGTTCAAACTTTGCTCAGGTTGGACCAGGAGATGTTTATTCTTTTGATGTTGATGGAAATGTTACCGATACATCAACCTTCGAAAAATGGGATAATATTAAAACCTATTGGGGATTGTCTCCAAGGGTGTCGTCTAGTTTTAGAGTAGATGAGAATAGTTCAATCAAGGCAGGTTATGCTAGAACATTCCAGTATTTACACTTGATTTCAAATTCAACAGCATCTTCGCCAACAGATGTTTGGTTGCCTTCTTCTATTAAT
>JAUHXX010000115.1 GCA_030426825.1 Bacteroidia bacterium
GTCGGATTCGGAAATAAAGTTATGTTCATGGAAGTATTAATATCTGCTTCAAATTGATCTTCTTCAGTTAATTCCAGAACATTGCTTGTATCAGAAGTGTTTTTATAACCATTCCTATAAACTTTAAATCCAACATCTTGCGGCTCATAGGCTAGCTCATTGATGCTTGGCATATCAATGAGCAACCTACCAAATACGTCTGACTTCTTAATGTAACTTAGATTTGAAATAAGACCTCCATTACCACTAGTGGAGTAATAATCAATATGGTAAAAACGTTTTTTCTTAAGTCCGGCAATAACGATTTCCTGATTACTGGTGGGAGACACATAATCTAGTTCAGCGTTAACATTTGGAGGAAGGGGGCTGGCATCATTAAAATCAATAGTGCCGGAATTAGAACAAAAATCAAAAAACCCATCTCCAGCAGGTGAAACTGGGGTACCATCAGGATATAGAAGGTTATTTGAATGACAATCGTCAACCAAAGTTTTGACTTCATTATCCGTATCGTACATCCTTCTCCACCAATAGGTATTATTATGTGCCCAACCAATGGCCTTATTTTTATCTTTTGATTTCAAATAATATGATACAACATTTACATCAACTCTATTGTAAGGTTGAAGCGGTAAGAATTTCGATTTTTTAGGCTCATATTCTTTAGTATGAACACTTTCTCCCTCAAAGAACTTACTCAGGGCTTTATAATTTAAATGTCCCATCCCAGGATGTATTCTATCCCACCAATAATTTATTCCAGGTCCCATAGACCCCATGAAGGAAGTAGCCCATATAGAATTGTGCAACTCCACGTCAGTAGCATATTCCAAAGCGACAGCTTGTGTTGACACTCCCATTTCCCCAAAAATGAAAGGCTTATACTCTAAACTGCCATTGTAATGCGATGGATCATGCATTTCTTGGACAATATTCCATCTTGATTTCCAATTAATATTTTTCGATTCCCCATATTTATTGGTACTCATTATGTCAACAGAAGTGTTGGCAAAATATTCACGCCGAAAATCATTTGTACCGTCTGCTGAAGCAAAATTTGTCGTTGTAATATGCCTCCTTGGTTGATAGGCATGTAGGTAATCAGAATGAGTATTTAACCAATCGTAAACTGCTTGTTTTTTGTTAGGATCATTGTCAGCATCAATCCAATTAGTGACCTCCCCAATAATCTCCCAAACTGCCAACTTTTCACTCCATCCCCAACGTGCCATTTGATACCTCAATCTTCTCTTTTGCAAATCAATTGCAATTGGATTGGTAAATGTTTCCTCCTGACTCGTTAATCCCAGATCATAACGATAAGGATTATACTCCCAATCTTTTGTGCCCGGTGGATTATTAGGGTCCTCAGGATCATCCATTTCACTTCCAAAAGCTACAAAATACAAGTACATATTCTTTTCGTTACACATATCAACAGTTCGATCCAACTCCCATGCATTCCATTGTCTATTCCAATTTTTATCTACAAAACCAGGATCGTCTTGAAGTCCGGGACTGTAATTGGTACTATAATCTCCAACTTTTTCGCGTTCTATTAAAAATTGACCAACATTGTTCCAGATACGCACAGTGTTTGCACCATTATCAGCTAGTTCATTAAAAAAATCTACATAGTCCTGATGATCAATCAATTCCATCCAATTGTGCCTATACCATGCAATAGTTTCTCCTATGGGCACGAAACTTTCACCATTCTCATGTCTTAAGTATCGGTCATTTAGATTTCCCTCATTTCCCATTGTAACAAAGCCTTTATTGGAAGAAGGAGTAATATTGAAATAAACCTCTCCAGAATTAATTTGGACACCATCATACACGGCTCGCACTTCTACTTTCCATTCACCAATATCACCCCATGCACTTCTAATCCTAAAGTAATGTTCATTGGGCAACTCAATCCAAGCACCTCTCCACGCATTGCCATTATAGTCTCTTTCAAACTCCTCGTAATAAAAGCCATCAACCTTCCCAACATAGTTCCATGTACCATTTACTTTATACGAAAACAAGCCAAAAACTGCTAACTGATTTTCATCAAATGGATTAATTAAATTTGTTGCACCTTGTGTCTTTTTCGCAAAATCGCGCACTCTTTGTTCAACAGAAGCAGGCAATTTCACGCCTAACTCAAATAGATCGTACTGAGGTACATCAATGTTGTTACCGATATTTTGTGGGTAATAAACAGCTAAATCAATAGCTGGTTCTTCTATATAGGCATGAAAATCTCCATTAATGTTTGGATGTATGTGAGTTTCTCCCGTCAAACTAATCTCACATCCCGCTTTTATCTCAACATCCTCATTTCCGTTAATGTTGATTTTGGGACCGGGTGAATTATTTTGAGTTTCGATACATTTGTGTGATTGAATCAAGCCCGAAAAATTATTAAAATCAGACGGTTCAACCTTTAAACAAGAAATCTCTTGTGGAACTGGAGGAGTATAAGTTTGAGTATGTGCAGTAAATACTGAAAGCAATCCCACACATAGGATTATATATACTTTCATGATTTACTTTTTTACAAGTTCGTTAACCAATGCCTTTAATTCATCAATTTGCTTCTGCTGCTCAATGATGTATAAGGTCAGTTCTTCTATTTTTTCTTGTTGTTTAATTTGAAGTTCGCCTATTCCTATACCATTTTTGTCCACTTCTTCTGCTGATGGCATGTTAGGTAAATGTCCATTTTCTTTAATAAAAGCATCTGTTTCTTCTATTGACATCAACTCATAGTCATCATCAAATACATAGTCCGCAAAGGGTTTCAATGTGACTTTCACCTCTCTTACCTGAAGCAAACCATCATGGTCTAATTTCATCAGTTCCTGATTGTTATTCTCAATCATAAGTGGATCAGCTCCTGATGTTTCAGCGAACATGTGGAGTTTATAATTAGGGTTCAAATTTGCAATACCAACATTACCATTCCTAAGAACACTGAACATTGGAAGTCCATTGATATGCTTCACTTGAAAAGCATTTGTAAATGCCGGATTCGTACTTAAGTTAACTTCTAATTGAGATTGCCCAGTAGTTCCGGTTGTATTACCTATGATGGTATTGTTTTGAATATATGTATTGCCATGAACTTCTAAATTATGAACTGGTTCACTGGTACCTATTCCAACAAATGCTGGACACGTCACTCCAGTATATATCTGAGCATCTGTAATATTGGGTCCTCCGTCACTCGCCCATGATGGAGCTTGATAAAACACATTCGCACCATTATCCTTTGGAAAACAATCTGATCCATATAACAAAGATTGTACAACAGGAGTTTCTCCGTCCTTTAAGACACCATTGGGATTCATTAAAACGAATCTATCTTGGGACAAAGAAGCATTTTCAAAACTTTTCAGTTTAAAATTACCGTGAACAACAGCCTTATCCTTAAAAACTGCCTTGTCCACAACCTTTAAGTGACCTTTAAACTTAACATCTTGGTCAACAGTTAAGTTTCTTTCGATAACTACAGAATCTTTCACATAGATGGAACTATCGACCCTCATATTCGCGTTTACGTCCAATCCAGCACTGGGTTGTGTCGTTCCTATACCAACATTGCCAGATGTTGGAAAAGTGTTTTGAGCCTGAGCTGAGAATGTGCCTATTGTTATGGTAAGAAGAAGTATTTTTTTCATAGTTATAAGTTTTATATCAAAAGCATTGCTTTCAAGTTAGTGATAGTCAAAGAAATGTCAACCGTCATTTCGATAAATGGTGGTAAATTATCGAAATGATGTATTTGTTTGCTAATTAAAAATGCGATTGTAAAGAGTGATCTATTTACGTTTTGTGATCTTTTTGTTCCGAAAAGAATCTGGGTTAAACAAGGCGGCGTGGAACAATAGCTCATCGAAGAATAGGAACCGCCAAGCCCCCGATCAAGAACAAACTAAAGCCCACGCCTTTCGGTGTGAGCGTTTAGCAACATCATTCTCTTGATCTTAATTTGGCGGTTTTATTCTTCAGAGTAATGAGCTAACGCTACATTAATATCTTATGTCTGTTTCAAATTACGTCTAATTATTTGTTTTTTACAAGGCATAATTTGACATTCAAAGAACTGCCAGAAAGTTTGCGAATAAAATTTTAGAATTCCTTCATTGAAAACCGTGATTTTTGACCTCCCTGAATTCAGGGATTTTATTCTGGTGCATTAAAAATCAAGACCTTCAGTGCTTTTTTGCAGTTTAAAACTTAAAATTACCAATTATGGATCATTACAAACCATTAGGTATCATTAAGTATTATTACCAACTATTAGTGTAACAAAGCCCTCTATCGTGACGTTATTTTAATAGTGAACACTAATAAAGACAATGATTTTGATTCAACCGTAGAAGCATATTTTAATCTTCTACAATTCACTTATGAAGTTCAAATTAGCAAGGCAGATAATAAGAAGTATGCCAGAGCTCATTTTCGCCTAATTTTATTTGAAAAGCACCCAAAACTACCAAGAGATTCTTTCTTCTTTGATATGCTTTCCAAGCTTTTTCTACATAACTATAGGCTAAAAAGAGATAGTGCATTAATAAATACTTTTGATCAGTTGTATATCATCCGAGAGCGTGCAGAATTAGAATTATCGTTGCTTGAAGAAATCTATTATGAATCGCAAGAGGGAAGCCATGCATTAATCCAATCCAATGACATTGAAAAGGAATACTACCTTTTATCACTTGATTGGCATGAATTGACTGACCTGTTAGCCCTCTTTTTGGCCACAAGAAAACTAATGGTAACATACCCCAAAGATGAGACGGTCAATCTTTATGGGCTCAATGAACCTCTTAATGATAAAACATCATACCTGAAAGCACTTCCAAAAAAGGACCACAATCATTCATTCACAAGAAATCAACAGTTGCTTGCCGTATATTATCTCCTAATGGCTAGTGAGATTAAACCAAGAAAAAGCGCAGATATAACCAAATATGCGGAATTAGTCAACCTTATCATGGGGATACCATTTACCTCCATTCAAAACACAGATACATACAAGAAGCTGAAAAAAGCACCTCTTTTCTTAAAGGACAAATTTTTACTTGAAAACTTGATCTTCGTTCAAGAGTATTTTAAAAAAGCAAATTTTTCACGTGCGGTCGATTTAATTGAAATTGAAATTGCAAGAACAAAAAGGGAACTTCAATAGTATTCATTGAACTTCATTAAAGCGATCTGGGGGTAGTCTAAAGTACCCCCAAGGGGTAATAATGCCATATCTTGATTGGAAAAATTAAGAGAATGGAAACATGGCGTATTGAAAAGAAAAAGAGAAAAAAACAACCACAAGGTAATCAGCGCATATTTACCAAAAAATACAGCGATGAACAGGTAGATCGGTTAAAACGATTAATTCAGAATCATCACGATAGAGGGCATGAAAGATTTTTTGCCATTAAAGTAGATGGAGAATTTTGCATTTATAAAACATCAGACCCAAGTTTTTTTGATGACTATAAGGAAATGGTAGACGGAACTACTGAAAACGTAGAGGTCATCATGTATTTCGGGAAATCTAATAACTGTAATCGACATATTTTCTATTTGAAAGAAGGTACACTTGGCAATCCTGGCAACCAAGATGTTGATCAAAAAATAAAAGAAGCCCTTAAAAGAAAAGATCAAGAATTCTTAATTCAATCTTTAAAAGAGAAAACAAAACGACAAGAAAAAAAGATTGAGGAACTAGAAGAGGAATTGGAAGCTCTGCGCTCTAAAACAAATCTAGGCGGCCTGTTGAAAGAAGGCATGGCTTTATTTGGTGCATTCAGAGGTCATTCCCCAAACTCAGGAACAGTATTATCAGGAACGGAAGAAGCTCCTGCGGAGGTAGAAGTTGAAATTCAGGAAGAAGCTCCTTCGAAAGAAAGTCAAAATATTGAAGATGAGGATGAAATAACTGTTCAACGAAATATGTTCGATTCAATCTATCACCAGTTTGGAGAAAAAGGAATCAGACAAGTCGTAAGCCTCATGATGGTCATAGCTAAATCGGACCACATGCGTAAAAAGATTAATGAACTCATAACAGAAGAAAATGAACGAAAAGAAAAAGAAGAACCCGAGAATCGATCAAAAACAACTAATCAAGATGATAAACTTTAAAATAAATGATATGAAATTAAACCCATTTAGTGATAAGATACTTGCTATATACTTCAAACAGACTACAACCAACTCAGTAAAGAGAGAATTAAAAGCTTTGGGGGTATGCTCTCCCCTTTCTGGCAGGGTGATTAAATTGGCAAAAGTCTCTGTTGAAGAAGCATTTCATCTAGGCTTTAAAAAAGTCAAGAAGGTCAACATGTATAAATTCATACAATTACTTCATAAAATACAGTTAAATAAACGCGAAATTCTGATCTAAAAGGCATTAGCATCAATGAAATGATCAATTGAATTCATCTGCGTTCAAATAGATACAAACGAAAAATACCTGTACAATTATTGCATTTAAAAATTGAATTATGGAAATTATAGTTTTTGAGAAAGAAGCATTTTACAAGCTCATTGATGAGCTTCAAATCAGAATCCTCCAAAATTCTGAGAAATACTTTAAGCAAGAAGAATGGATCAATGATAGAGAAGCAAAACGGCTTCTTGGCATTAGGAGTAAATCCAAGCTTCAACAACTGAGAGATGAATTAAAAATTGACTTTAGTCGCTTTGGAAAGACTATCAGATATAGTAGATCAAGTATTTTGAGGTTTTTGGAGCAGAATCGGATGGGGTTGGATAGGTTTTAATTACTACGCCTTGCCCCTTGTAATTTCCAATCCAACTGAATATATGTATGGTACTTTGTATGTTATTTTTCCTTTCAATTTAGTTTTTTGCAAAAAACCAATTGAGTGCAAATCTGCAACACTTTTTTCCCATTTTCTCCCAAGTAGTTTCTTAAGTGCATTTTGAGAATATTCTGATTTTCCCTTGGCAAACTTTTCCATTTTAGGAAAAAGGTGTGGGTATTCTGCTTGCAAAAGATTTACTTTTTTTGACTTGGACAATTCTTTGTGACCGTACCTAAGAGAAATACTACTAAACAGAAAAAGTGATTCACCAGCTAAATCACTGCTTACAATAGAACATTGACGCTGTTTAGCATAATTAAGTAATTGAATAACATCTCTAGGGGTAACAACTCCATTTCCATCTTGACAGCGATTATATACCCATTTCAAGGTCGTACTTTGCTTCTCTCCTTTATGAACTTTCGCTGGAAACAATTCATAGAATACTTTCTCTCTGTACGATTTGCTGGAAGAAATTCTTTCTTTGTCAATATTATAGTTTTTTACAAGTTCCTCTGAATTACATAACCTTTGAACTATGAGTCTCAAAAGTTGATCCTCATTCCATCTCAAAGTATCTGACTTACGAGCAGTCAGGTGAGTCAATGCTGTGAAGCCTTCTTTTCCAGATACCAAATTATCTAGCATATCATCTCTAAGGAACACTTTGACCCTTATTTCATCTGATGAAAAAATTCTGATTGTCTTTAGCAGTCCTCTAAGTGCTTTCCCTTCAAGTTCTGACCTACGTGGGAAAATCTCATCCAATCTATCAACCATGAGCCACATGGAAAGATCGCATTTTCGTAATATCTTTTCTAAACATTCTTTTATGCCAATGGCGTAGGTGATGCTTTGTTCTGACTTAACTTGTTTTTCTGAAACAGAATCACCAAAGAGAGTCAATGCAGTATCTCCAGTTCTGAGGTTATATTTTAATTTCCCTTTGACAATTCTTACTGAATTGAGCGTCCACTGCAAAATTTCTATTAATGATTTTTGACTTTTTATCTCAGGTATCTTAGCCCTCTCACAAGCTTTTCTAAATTCATTTATCTCCTTCTCACAGACCTTAAGTTTATCAAGATATATTTCACTTTTAATAAACTGCTCATGTGCAAGAGAGATTAAATAAATGCACCAAAAATCAACAAAATCAGATTCAGAAAGTTGCTCAAACTCCTCCTTAAAAGCAGAAAATATGGGATCTCCATGCCTGCTAACACCATGAGCAATTACGACTTTTTTATTGGTTAAAAGCATAGCGGGCAGAAATTCTACCATAATTCGATATAATGCACTTTTACCTGAGCCTTTATTTCCTGGAACCAAATCAACTCTATCGTTCAACAAATCAGCTAGAACAGGTGTATCCAACCTTGTTGCTTCAAGCAAATTGTCCTCTTCAGCAATACCCGATCCCAAGTCGAGATTTTCTAATATTTGATTCAAGCTACTATTACTATACATGAATTTGGATTTACTCGAAGATAAAGATCATTGAATGATGATAAAATGTTCTAGCCTCTAAAAACTTATCAACAACAAATTCTCATCCTCAATATCTGAATCCCAAAACGCGCAAAAAGCACGCAAACTACATTCAGGCAAGAAACTTTTGAGCATAAAAAAAGCCTTGAAACATTTCTGTATCAAGGCTTTAAATCTTGCGGTCTGGACGGGACTCGAACCCGCGACCCCCTGCGTGACAGGCAGGTATTCTAACCAACTGAACTACCAGACCAATTTTCCAAATCTTTAAAAGATACTGACAACAGTCAGTCTAGTGGAAATTGTTACCCCCTCTCTTTTGAGGGACAGCAAAAATAATTCATTTTCTTAAATGCGCAATGGTTCTTGAAAAAAAATGTGGCTTTTTTTTTCAATGTTTACGAATACTGCTAATTATCAGTTTTTTGACTTAACAGATTTTTATCATATCCAAAGAAAGCATATATCAATTGGAATGAACACATGAGTCTAGTCATTCCTATTATCTTTGAACACTCATGCCTAGCAGCTCTAAAATAAATCTGACTGATACATATGACTCCGTATTGATAGGCTCCGGTCCCATCAACATAATTGAAGCCGCCTACCTTAAATCTCTCGGAAAGTCCGTATTGATTATTGAGGAACGAGATCATCCGGCTGGTGCATGGACTACCATTAAACACCCTAACATTCCGGAAGTAGAAATCGGATGTCATATCTGGGATGTAGATAAAGAAACATACGACTTCCTTGCTAAATTCTTTGGACTAAATCTTGTACCACTTAACCCAAGACCACGTATATATAAGCGGAAAATCAGATTTCCTTACGATTGGAAACAGAATGCCATTGGTGCCAAACAAATTATGAAGAGAATGGGTAAATTTCAGTTTGGTGCACTAAAACAAGATTTTAGAACGCCTGTCTACAGGTTATCTGTTAAGCCCTCCTTATATCTGTATCCTGAGAATGGGGCAAAAGATATCAAAGAGGCTATTCAGCGAACAATCGATAAATTCAATATTCCTATTCTTTACAAACATCAACTGGATCAGTTGATCTGTGAGGATGACAAGGCTGGAGTGAGCTTGAAACTCAGCGATGGTAAGCTCATAAAAACACAGGAATGCGTGCTCACATCCTTATCTTCAATACGGGAATTCAAAATCAACGGAAAAGACATTCAGTTTGCCTATCGCACAACGGACTATGTCCACATGCACTTACTTTTAAAAGACTACAGGATAAAACCATTTAGCTACGACCGTGTTATGGACAGTACTCTGGTTCATAGGGTAAGTGATATGACGTCTCAAGTAAAAAATGAGATTCCAGGTAATTCTGTCCTAATATGTGTCGGCATATTTGAAGCGCCTTATAAATCAATTCCTCCGGTGGAACTTGAAAATCGAGTAATGACAGAAATCAAACGGCTAAAATACATTTCTGGAGACGGAACCGTTTTGGCCAATGGTGTGAATGCGTTTACTGCCTACTACAATCAACCAAACCTCCATCATCAGATTCAAAGCGACACAAAAAACAGCATCCGTGTACTCCGTTCAACCAACTTTACTTATGGACTCTCAGCTCAATTGAATCGCTGGAAATCACTTGTCTCATAAACTCCACCGCTCCCTCAGCCAAAGCTACTCTTGAATCAATAAAACTAATTATTTAGTTTAAAAACTATCTCTTTAGTTGTTTAACTAATTTTTTAGTTATATGTTTGTGGTATGAAAGATTTAACTAAAGCCGAAGAACAGGTCATGCATATTCTTTGGGAGCTGAAAGAAGGCGTCATTAAAGACATCATCAAGGAACTACCAGACCCCAAGCCAGCT
>JAUHXX010000116.1 GCA_030426825.1 Bacteroidia bacterium
ATACTTCTGAGGCGTTGAATCTCTTTGAAGAGTGTGTTAAGGCCGAGCCAAGGTATGCTGAAGCGTACCTGAGTATATCAAACATTAAATTCGGCGAGAAAGATTACATTTCGGCATTGTCAAATGCAAAGAGTGCTTTTTCAAACAACCCATTTCAAGCCCCAATTTACAGTCAATTGGGCAAGTGTTTTTACAAGACCCACAGTTACGACAGTGCGGCTTATTACCTACAAAAGGGAATTGAATTAGGTTCTAACGATAATACGGATTTATTGTACTTAGGTAAAAGTCAGGCTAAGAACGAAGAATATGGGGATGCCATTGAAAATTTGAACAAATTTATTGCTGCAAACCCGAATAGTGTGTCAGCATTAAACGCTAGAGGCAGTGCATATTACAATATGGTAGAGCTAGATAAGTCTAGAGCAGATTTTGAAAAAGCCTTAACCATTAAACCAAAGTCTGCTGTCATTTTATCAAACTTAGCAAATGTTGCTTTAGAGCAAGGGGATTCAACTGCTGCGCTTGATTATATGTCAAAAGCGGCAGAAAATGCTAATCACAGTGAAAAAGTGAATCTGCTAATTTTAAAAGGGAACTATCTGCATTCTACTGGTCAAATTGATGAAGCAGCAACGGTTTTCAATGAGGCTGAAAGTTTAGACGCTGACAACCCAGTGATTCTCGTTAATCAAGCAGCGATATTTTTAGAGCAGGATAATTTTGAATCAGCCTTAGATAAATGCAACAAGGCTTTGGACATTGAAAATGAAATGATGGAGGCTTATTTCAATAGAGGAATTGCTAACGAAATGCTGCGTAATGTAGCTGAAGCATGCTCTGATTGGGAACAAGCCTTTATTTTAGGGTCGGAGAAAGCCGAAGAATACTTAAACAGTGCCACTTGTAATGAATAGCTATATTAAAAATATCGTTTTATTAGTTGCTCTTCTTGTTGGACAAGCTGCAATATCGCAAGATAAAGACATCCCTTTTGACAAGCGGTTATTTGAAGACGATAAAGAAGGATTCAACAAAGCGACCAAGGAAATTAAATTAGGTGACTACAAGTTTTTTGATGGGTCTTCAAACGACCTGTCGGAACCACTTCAACATTATTTGGTAGCTCAAGAATTCAACCCTTATAGTTCCATTTTAAATTTTAGAATTGGTGTATGCTACCTCAATTCAAATCAAAAATTTAACAGTCTTGAACATCTAAAGTTTGCTTATAAAGTGAATCCTGAAGTTGATGAAAACATTAAATTTTATTTAGCTCAGGCCTATCAATTGGATGGAAATTTTGAGGAGGCCATTAAATATTATGGTGAATTCAAGGACCAAATTAAACCGAATGATGATGCGCAACGAATGTTTATCGTTAAAAAAATTCAGGAATGCAGAAATGGGATGAAAATGAAAGCCAACCCGGTGCGTGTTTGGATAGATAATCTTGGAGACTCAATCAATACAGAATATTCGGAGTTTTCTCCTGTAATTTCCGCAGATAACAGAGTGTTATTTTTCACAGGACGTAGACCTGACTCTAAAGGCGGTAAAACAGATAAGTCAGGATTATTTTATGAGGATGTTTACGTTTCTAAAAGAAGCTTTGGAGGAAATTGGTCAACATCTACTAATGTTTCAGACCCAGTGAATACAGAATCACATGATGCCACAGTTGGGTTAGCCCCTGATGGTAAATCATTGTTAATCTATAAGGGAATCAACAGCAAAAATGGAGATATCTTTATCACCAAAGAAAAAGCAGATGGATCTTGGGAAGAACCTCAGTCGATAGGGGATAATATTAACAGTGAATTCCACGAATCTTCTGCAAGTTTGTCTTTTGATGAAAAAACATTATTCTTTGTATCAGACAAGCCAGATGGTTTTGGTCAACACGATATTTACGTTTCATATTGGGATGAGGAATTAAAAGAATGGGGAGTTGCCGAGAATCTTGGAGAAACGATAAATACTGAATACGAAGAAAAAGGTGTATTCTTCCATCCAGATAACAGAACTCTTTATTTTTCATCAAACGGTCACAACAATATTGGTGGACTAGATATCTTTAAATCAGTTTATGATGCTGAAAGTGGTGAATGGTCTAAACCTGAAAACATTGGATACCCAATCAACACTCCTGATGATGACATTTACTTTGTGGTAACAGGAAATGAAAGATATGCTTACTATTCTTCTTATAGAGCTGATGGTCTAGGTGAAAAGGATATCTATCAAATTACCTTCTTAGGAGATCGTAAAGATCCGTTATTGGCTGAAGCTAGACTATTAGAAACAGACGTAATGGATGATGAAGAAATAGCGGATAACCAAAACAATGTAGTGGACAATTTCACTAACAACAATAAAACATTTGTAGTTAAAGGAAAAGTAGTTGATGGTAAAACCAAAAATGGAATTTCATCTAACTTATCTATCATCAATTCTAAAACAAACGAAAAGGTTAAAGAATTAATCACTAACCCTGATGGAACTTATAGTGTCATTTTGGAAGCGGGAGAGTCTTATGCATTCACTGTATCGAAAGATGCTTATACAATTGCATCACAAAATGTAGTAAGCAATAAGAAAGATGCGAATACAGAAAAAACGGTGAACTTTGAATTATTTCCTCCAACACAAGGTGAAACATTTACATTACGAAATATCTATTTTGACTTTGATAAATCTGATTTAAGAAATGTATCAGTTGATGAATTGAATAAGTTGGTAAAAATCATGAAAGATCATCCGACAATGGTGATTGAATTAGGAGGACACACAGACACAAGAGGTGATGCATTATACAACACATGGCTGTCTGAAGCTAGAGCTAACGTTGCTAGGGATTATTTAGTGAATAAAGGCATAGACAAATCACGTATTCAAACAAAAGGATACGGTGAATCTTCTCCTGAAGTATCAGATGAAGAAATCAAAGAAATGAAAGGATGGAATGCCAAAAACGCAGGACACCAAAAAAACAGAAGAACAGTTGTAAAAGTTATTCGAGAATAACTTTTTACTAAAATATTAATTCAGGTCACGCTACAACGTGACCTTTTTTTTTACCATATGAAGACACTCCTACTCTATTTAACAATTTTCGCTAGTACTCTAGGATTTGCACAGGAATATGATTTATCTGATTTCTTTAAATATGATGCTGCTCTAGAACAAAAAATTGACAGTGTGTTTGATCAATTGAACGACACGAGCAGAGTCGGTCAGATGATTATTCCTGCTGCTGGAGGTCACGGAAAATCACAAGAACACTTGAATGGATTATTAGAGAAAAACTACATTGGCGGAATTCTCTTGCTGAATGGCACAAAAGAGGGGTTTACCAAAATGGTCAATGACTTTAACGCTTTGAACGAAGCAAACGGCGGTTTACCCATGCTGTATTCGGCAGATGCTGAACCTAGTTTAATTGGCTACAAGATAAAAAACTGTACCCCTGTTAAGAAAGCGAATTTGATGGTGAGTCGCGAGGAAGTAAGAAAATTTGCCTTATCCATTTGCAATGATTTAAATGATATCGGAATCAATTACAATTATGCTCCTGTAGTTGACATGTCACCAAACGAGGCTATTTCGTATCGTGCATTTGGAGACAATTCTGATACCGCTCAAATTTGGTCTCGCATTTTTATTGAAGAAACTCAGAAAGAGGGAATTGTTGCTACGGCAAAACACTTTCCGGGTCATGGCTATGTTGTGGGAGATACGCATAAAAAATTAGTTTATATAGACGGAGACATGCGTGAGGTACATAATTACGATCCTTTGATAGAAGCAGGCGTTTTATCAATTATGATAGCTCATATCGCTATTAAAAACAATCCTGAGTACAATACTAACGATATGCCTTCTTCAGTTTCACGCAAAATTGTCACTGATCTATTGAAAAATGAAATGGATTTTAAAGGATTGGTGGTGACTGATGCTATGAATATGGGCGGAGTTGCATCTATTCCAAACTGTGAATTAAAAGCGGCAAAAGCAGGTTGCGATTTAATTCTGATGCCCATTAACGAAGAAAAGGCATTGTTTGATATTGTTGCTGAGCTTGAAAAAGATGCTCAATTCAAACAGCAAATCTATGCGACAGTTCGCAAAATCATCAGATTGAAAATTTGTTTAGGGTTGATTTAATTTCAATGTGATAAAAAAGCCTATTGCAAACTGAGTCACAAGAGGCTTCTAATTTTATTTTACGTTTAATTAGCTATTTCCTTTAGCGTAATCTGCCAAGAATTTTTCTAATCCGATATCGGTTAATGGATGTTTTAATAAACCAGTAATTGAACTTAAAGGCCCCGTCATTACATCTGCTCCGATTTTCGCACAATCAATCACGTGCATGGTATGTCTTACTGATGCCGCTAATATTTGAGTTTCGAACATGTAGTTATCGTAGATATCTCTGATCTCAGCAATCAATGACAATCCATCAGAAGAAATATCGTCTAATCGACCAACAAATGGAGATAAATAAGTTGCTCCCGCTTTTGCTGCCAATAAGGCTTGACCAGGGCTGAACACTAATGTACAATTCGTTTTAATGCCTTTGTCAGTGAAGTACTTAATTGCCTTGATTCCGTCTTTAATCATTGGAATTTTTACTACGATATTATCGTGTAAATCGGCCAAGGCTTCTCCTTCTTTTATCATGCCAGCAAAATCTGTTGAAATTACCTCAGCACTAACATCTCCATCAACAATATTACAGATGTCAACATAGTGTTTTAAAATATTCTCTTTGCCTGTAATTCCTTCTTTTGCCATTAGCGAAGGATTAGTGGTTACACCATCAAGAATCCCAAGGTCATTTGCTTCTCTGATTTCGTCAAGATTAGCTGTATCGATAAAAAATTTCATAGTTCAATTATTTGAATACAAATATACATTCAGAATGGTTGAAGCTGATAAAATGTTATCAACAGAATGGAAAATATTTGAACGAAAATAGGGGAAAAAAGTGGGTAAGCTACCTGTATCGCACCGCTACAACCGTCTACCCTTGCTGTGTTCCCACCCTGGGGGATTAAACAGGAGCTGGTCGTACAGGACTTACCCGCCACAAAAATAGTAAAAGAAATAGATTGAAGTACTAAACATCAAAAAAAACATCCCTAATTCTCAATGAGAAAAAGGGATGTCTCTATTTAATTATTGAATGTGTTAAAACTTCACTACTCTTTTTGTAGCGATAGAAGTCTCTCCTTTAAAGTTAACCAAGTAAACTCCAGCAGGTTGATCAGTTAAGTCAAACAACATGATTGCTGAGTTTGCGTTTTGAACGGCGATAATTCTACCTGTTAAATCTGTAATTTCAACCGTTTGATAATTTGTAAAATTAGTCATGCTAACTACAATCTCTCCGTTTGTTGGATTAGGGTAAATTGAAAGCTGATCAGCTACATTTTCTTCTACACCAGTTGGAGCTGCAGTTACCGTCAATTCATAATCTTCAACCTCACCCCATTGAGAAGTTCCGCATGGAGTGATATTACCATCATCTGGCTGATACACCATTCTTACTCGCATTACATGATCTCCAACAGCAGCTGTTAAAGGCACCGTCAAAGTAAAAGATAATGGGAATGTTGTTGATGTTGAAAAAGTCTCTAAATAAACTTCCTCTCCTGCGTCTGTAAAATCATCATCATTATTCCAATCTACCCAAACTGCAACTTGATCATCAGTATACCCTGCATTACCTCCAGCATTCTCAGTAGAGATTGTCATGGTTGCACTTGCGCCTAAGGCCATGCTGTTAGATTGACTAGTATAGTCAGCATAATTTGTACATGTGGTTGTATTGTTTATTGATCCTAAAGTAACATTTGAAATGAACTCATCACAGCTTGTAGAAGTTGCAGCACAAGGACCTGAACCACCTCCACCACCGGCACAAGGATTATCAGAACCGTTCATTGAGGTTGCTCCTGTATTTGCTGGATCTAACCACGCTTTTAATTGTTGATTAGCATTCGCGCCTTCTAAATCCCAAGCATTTCTGAATTTACCATATAAATCAGGACTGCTTGTCGCAGTACAGTATGATGATCCACCAGAAAGGTGTCCGACTACCTGACCATTCGCATTGAAAATTGGTGATCCAGATGATCCCCCTTCAGTAACTCCATGACCGTTAGTTGTTGCAGCCCATACTACATACCAATGTGCTCCTGACCAGCCTCCATTATAAGTTGAACTTTGCAATGCAGAAGTATAAGTCGAAACTTTCTTTTCATGACCAGCTGGGTGGTGAATACTTACACCAGACCCTGAAGCACTAGCGCTTCTATTCCATCCTGCATAATGCGGATTATAAGATGCTGGAATAGCCGAATTTAATTCAACCAAAACAAAATCAGAACCATCAACTTGAGATCCGTTTGAAGCCGGCTCATTTCCTAAAGAAGAAGATGCTCTGAAAGTTCCTCCCGACATGGTCTGTGATAAAGAACCATTGTATGGTGTCGTATTCCCTGGAGAACAAGTTGGTCGTTGGTAGTTAAAATACCAAGTATGTTGAGTAATATTTGAGCTACTCGTTGGCTCACCACAATGGTTCGCTGATAGAATATATGGCTTACAGTCCTCATCAGTATTATTCATCACAGAACCCGTACATACATAAGTACCTCCTGAAACGAATGAATAATGAACAACTGCATCTCTTTGATCTTCCCATCCGTTAATTTCAGAACAGGCTACATCAACTTGACAAGCATCTGCTCTGTTCTGATCCTGAACATTACCTGTTTCAAATACCCCTAACCTACTTTCAAAACCTCTATAAATATGAGCTATTTCTGAAATCTCAATAGTTGGAAGTTCTGTTGATCCTGCTGGCATATAATACTCAAGAGTTACCACTTCTCCCTGAACAACTTCCATAGATTGAAATCCTGGAGTGTTAGACGTATACGCACCAATATATTGCGATTTTCTTTCGTTATACGCATGTAATTTACCACCTTCAGGTATACTTACTGGAGAAGCAAAATAAAGTGCTATCCCTTTAGCTCCTTCACTTTTAATGCCTAATCTCCAAATTTTATCTCCATTATCTAGACTCAGCCAAGTTCCTGAATTCAATATGTTGAAATCTACAAATGTGTTTAATCCAACTCTGTACGTTTGCTTAGAATTATCTTGTGCATCTTCGATTTGAGCAGCAGCCACATCTGGTTTTGGCACTTCTTTTATTTCATAACGCTCAACAAACAAGCCTGATTGAACACTTTCGTGTTTCATAAAGCTAGTTGGCAAGCCTCCTTCACTTATTTGAGCTTGTGCGCCCATCATGAAGCATACCGTTAAGGCAGATAGTAATATTTTTTTCATGTTTTATTTTAATTTGAGAACCTAAATTTACTTATTTAATCGATTTAACCCATAAAGATTTATCCATAGTTTTCAACCATTTCTGAAATTCTCACTTGAATTTCGGTTCTCAACTTTTCTGGCTTAAGTACTTCTATTTGAGAACCGTAAGACAATATAATTCTTTTTAGCTCTTCAGAAATCAGGACATTCAAACTAAATGTATCCCTATTGTTTCCTTCTTTAATCACCTTTTGACTTTTATGCAAAGGCTGTGATTTTAGGTATTTAGAACCGATCTTTTCAACTTTAAACACAACTTCTTCAGGTTGACTATCATTAGCCGTGATTCCAATAGAATGCTTAAAATAATTGTCTGCGTTAAAATCGAATTTATCGAGAAAATGATCTTCGGTAATTACTAATTTATCCATTCGGTCTAAACCAAAAGTCATGATTTTAGATTTAGAAGGATTGAATGATATTAAATACCAACGATTACTATATTCCTTCAACAACAATGGTAGAACTCGGCGATCCTTAATCTTACCGTTATTAAAGTTGATATAAGCGAACTCAACAATTAATTTGTCTTTAATGGCCTTCAATAAATCAGGTAACATCTCAGATCCAGATGTATCAGGAATTGACTCAAATTGAACATAATTATCAACCGAATCATCTGTTGGATTATTCGCAATATGAACACGATCAAAAATCTTATCAATAGCGAATCCAAACTGCTTAAAAATACTTACATCCCTAAATTGCATTAGGGTATTGGTGGCAAATTTTATAGCTTCAATATCATCTTCTGATAAAGGGATTTTATCTATGCTATAATCCTCATCTTCGTAATAATATCCCTTCTCTCGTTTACTATATTTAATTGGAGCATCAAATTCCATTCGCATTGCGAACATATCTTTCTCAATTGTTGAATCGCAAATATCGGTTCCTATGCTGCTACCAAAAATTGCTTCTTCACAGGCCTGTCTTAAATCTTCCTTTGTTGGATATGGCTTATACGGATTTCGTAAAGACCTATCTATTACTCGGTAGCGTAATTGTGCATTTTTAATTTTAGACATGTAATTTTTTATTTTTTTAAAGTTATAAAACATATTAATTTTGTCATCAGCATGAAAGCACTTATCTGCATATCACTCTTGTTTTTTTCATTAATTGGATTTTCTGCAAAAACGGAAGTAGATTCAATTATTGAACCCGAATTAATATTAAGGGACAGCATAGTAGATTATGCGCAGGAGTTTATTGGAATTCCTTATAAATGGGGTGGAGCAACCACCTCAGGATTTGACTGTACAGGATTCGTTTATTTTGTGTTTAAAAAATTTGGCATCAAAGTCTCCCGAGCAAGTTCGGGATACGAAAATGTCGGTGAAAAGAGAGATTTTGAAAATGCCCTTGCTGGGGACATCATGTTATTCACTGGGACAAAACCAGAAATTCGAAAAGTAGGACATGCTGGTATAGTACTTCAAAACAAGGATGGAGTTATTGATTTCATTCACAGTTCTTCTTCTAAAAAACATTTCGGAGTAACGATAACACGCTACAATGCTAGCGGGTACGAAAAACGATTTTTACGAATTATTAATGTCTTGAATTCATGAAAATAATAATTCCCGTACTTTTCATTTTCACGCTGTTTAGTTGCTCTGAAGGCAACTCAGGTGATAAAAAAAACATCACCAATAATGAAGGCTCATTGAAACAAGGTGAATTTTCGGATACTTGTTTTTGTCAGGATTTGGACATAGATTCAAACGGAACGCATTATTTAAAAGATGCTTTATATACTGGTATTTGCATAGAGAATTATCCAGGAACTGAAAGTAAATACATGGAGAAAAGTATTCTCAGTGGCCTTCTTCATGGAAAAAGTAGTTTCTACGATAAAAACGGAAAACTTTTGGTTGAAGAAATCTATGATAAAGGTAAAAAGAAGCGTTCTGGTGATGTAATGCCATTAACTTGTGATTGCTCTGAATTAATAAAAAACAACAGCCTTTCGGCAGATGGCAAAACCAGATATGTTTTAGATGATATTCCTTATACTGGAACATGTCAAAAGTTTTACCCAGACTCATCAAATATTTACATGGAAGTAAATTATAAGAATGGACTTTTAGATGGCAGAACTACCTATTACAAAAAGGATGGTTCAAAGATGTATACAGAAAAGTATGAAATGGGCGAGTTAATTACAACGTATCATTAATCAGCCAGTTCTTTTACGGTCTCTTCTTGATATCCAAACAATTTGTAGAATTTAATTGCCTTCATCACACTTTCAGGCACATCATCTTCCCATTTTTTACCTTGTTGAATATTGGATAATACATGGTCAGATAAGATATGTAGCAAGTCCCTATCGTAAGTTTCAATATCTACTACCTTATTTGTTTTGAGCATATAATCTAACAATCCTTTCAAATGATCTGGGATCTCAAAATTGCTAACGTTATATAATTCATCAGAGTCTGCTTGCAATGCAGGATAAACAAACATTTTGATATTGTGACCAAATCCTCTACCGAAAGCTTCTAACAACCCTCCATTTAAGGTATTGTAGTACTTCTCGTCAAAAATGGTTTGCAAATTATAGATCCCTAACAAAACACCAATTTTCTTACCTCTGGTAAATGATGACAAGTATTCAATCATCTTATAGTGTTTCAAATAATTAGAGATCATTACAGTGTATCCCATTGAGCACAATAATTCTGCTCGATCAATGAAATCTTTATCTGATATTTTACCATCAGCGGTTAGGTCCTTTAAAGTCAACTC